>VFHG01000101.1 GCA_009392075.1 SAR202 cluster bacterium | reverse complement strand
CTCAAGTGCTGTTTGGGCCGATTGAAGTGGGCCGTTTGGCCCAAGAAATCTCCCTAGATTGAGGGTTGAATAAAATAAAATGAGTCCCGATCTCGCCTTAACAAGGCGAGATCGGGACTCGTCGTTCGTTTGGGACAGGTCGGATCTAGGAGATGAGCTTGGCGCACTCGTCAATCAGCGGAGTTACTGCTTCCCGTTCTTCGGAAGGCAGCGTGAAGATCACTCGGTCCACTCCGGCATCGCGCATGCGGCCGATCAAGTCCGGGTCTGGGCGCAGGCCGAAACTGGTGATGTTCAGGGAGTCCGGGTCCCGGCCAGCTTCGTCCGCCTGTTTCTTTAGCAGGACGATCTTCTCCGCCAGGCTGGCTCCACCGGAGCCGCGCCCGCCAATGGGCATCCAGCCGTCGCAGTACTCTACGACGCGGTCGAAGGTCGTGGGGCCGTCGCCGCCCATGAGAATGGGCGGGTAGGGGCGTTGCACCGGCTTGGGGTAGGCCCACATCTTGTCGAAGTTCACAAAGTCGCCGTGAAATTCAGCTTCTTCCTGGGTCCAGATCTCTTTCATGGCCAGGATGTTTTCCCGAAGGATCCTCCAGCGACGCTTGTAGTTGGTGCCGTGATTCCCCATTTCCTCGGCGTTCCAGCCGCCGCCGACGCCGAAGATGAACCGGCCTCGGGACAACATATCCAGGCTGGCGATCTCCTTTGCGGTGGTGATGGGGTCGCGCTCGATCATCAGGCAGATGCCGGTCCCCAGCTTCAGGTCGGTGGTCACGCTGGCGGCCGCAGTGAGTGCGACGAACGGGTCATAGGTGTGCCAATAATCCTTGGGCAGGTCCGGGCCTCCGGGCCAGGGGCTGGTCCGGTCGGCTGGTATATGGGTGTGTTCCGGGACCCACATAGACTCGAACCCGCGGTCCTCCAACATCTTGGCCAGGTCGTCAGGCCGGATGGAGTAGTCGGTGGAAAACATCATTGCGCCGAAATCCATAGTTACCTCTCAAAAGTCTGGTGGTCGCGGTGGACGCCAGGAAAAGTGCGGCTAGTATAGCACCCGAAAAATTCAGCTTAGAAAGAGCGGGGAAACGGAACGGCCCAGGACGAATTTACTTGCGGGATCGTTCAAAATCGGCATACCATCTAAAATTTCGACGGCTGACGGGGCAATATCTACCGGCTGGCGATAGACCGTGCATACCGTCGCCAGGGAATCGCTGGGAGATTACTTTCGGAGGCGGAAACTTGGCTAAAGTCCCAAGTGGTTAAACGCGTGGGAGCCGTCCTCGAGAAAGACCATCCATGGGTCACAGGCTTCTGGGACTCCACGGAGTTTTATCTGGAGCCCTTGGACATTAGGTATGTCCGTGACCTCTAAGGATTTTCGCTCCTAAAATACCACCACCGACCGCAGTACCTCGCCACGCTCCATTTTATGGAAAGCCTCTTCCACGTCTTCGATCGCGATGGTCTCGGTGACGAACTTGTCCAGGTCCAGGCGTCCCTGCAGGTATAGGTCGATGATAATGGGGAAATCGCGGGAGGGCAGGCAGTCGCCGTACCAGGACGATTTCAGGCTGCCGCCCCGGCCGAATACTTCCAGCAGCGGCAGTTCGATCTTCATGTCGGGGCTGGGCACGCCCACCAAAACCACCGTGCCGGCGTGGTCCCGGGCGTAGAAGGCCTGTTCGTACGTCACCGGGTTGCCCACGGCCTCGATGGCCACGTTAACGCCGTTGCCGCCCGTCAGTTTTCGTATCTCTTCCACCGGATCGGTGCTTGAGGCATTGATGGTGTGGGTGGCTCCGAACTCCTTGGCCCAAATCAGCTTCCGGTCGTCCAGGTCTACCCCAATGATGGTGTGGGCGCCGGCCAGACGGGCTCCGGCGATGGCCGCGTTGCCGACCCCACCACAGCCAAATACCGCCACTGAGTCGCCCCGGCTGACGTTGCCGGTGTTCATGGCAGCGCCAAAGCCGGCCATAATCCCGCAGCCCACTAAACCGGCGGCTTCGGGGCTGGCTTGGGGGGAAACCTTGACCGCCTGACCGGCGTCTACCAAGGTTAGTTCAGCAAAGGCGCCGATGCCTAGGGCGGGCGAGAGGGGTGTGCCGTCGGCCAGAGTCATAGGCTGGAAGGCGTTCCGGCTGGAGAAACAATACCAGGGAGCGCCGCGCAGGCAAGAACGGCAAGTACCGCAGGGGGCCCGCCATGCGATGATCACAAAGTCACCAGGAGCCACGTTGGTCACGCCGTCTCCCACCGACTCCACAGTCCCGGACGCCTCGTGACCCAGCAGGAAGGGGAAATCGTCGTTGATGGCGCCTTCACGATAATGGAGATCGGTGTGGCAGACACCGCAGGCCTTCACGCGGATCAGTGCCTCGCCTGGGCCTGGATCGGGCACCAAGATCGGGGCCAACTTCACCGGCGCGCCCTTGGATTGGGCGACTACTCCATTAACCTGATGGGCCATTTTCTCTCCTATCGAGCCGTCAGGAGGATATTAAGCTGCGGGAGTAGCGTCTGTCCATTGGCCCGGCGATGGATAGTTCAGTTGTGATTCAGTGGTGGTCGTCTTCGGCGGCCAACTGCTCAGCGTGCTGCCCCAACTCGCCGACGGAGACCAGTCCCTTCTTCAGGGCCAGTTCTTCCAAGGCGGCCAGCCACCGCTGGTAATAGGTGGAGGAATCGCCGGACTGCTCCGCCCGGGAGATATGCTCGATAAAGATGCTGTTGAACTCTCGCCATTCGTACCGGCCGGCATTGGTGAGACCGACTGCGACGCTGAAGGCCCGGCCCTCCCAGGGCTCATGAAACGTAGGCTCCGCTTTGGAATGATCAGTGACCGGTCCAAACCCGGACGACCCGCCGATGTCATGAACGCCGCTCATGGGATTCTCTAGATCTCGCCAACTGGCGTAGGTACTCAGTGGCCGGTTTGATGCGGTTGGTTCCGGACGGGATTCAGCCGGCCAGTTCGGCCTCGACCCGTCGCGCGAAACCGATGAGTTCCTCGTCCGATCCGTGGTCGCCCATGATTGATATACCCACCGGCAGCCCGTTGACCTCGGCCAGCGGCATGCTCAATTGGGGCCTTCCCGTTGTGCCAGCGATGCAGGTCAACCGGCTCAACCGCCCTTGGACGTCTTTCTTGGCCGAGGCAGGCAGGCCTCGCAGTGGGGCGGGCACTACCGCCGTGGGCAGGCAGACGAAGCCGCCGCCGGCGAATACCTCGTCCATCCTGGCACTGACTTTGTCTCGCAGGACCGTCGCTTCACTGATCTGGGTCTCGGTTAGGCTGATTGCCAGGTTGTAACGCTCGCTGACCCAGAAACTGAACCTGGGGTTCACCTGGTCTATCCAGTCTTTGACCGAATCCCAAGCTTCCACGGACTGGAGCACGTTTTGCTGGACGGCCCATTCGGTCAATCCGTTGGGTGACAGCTGCAAGGTGGTCGAACTTCCGGCCATGGAAGCCAACTTTTCAGCGACCGACATCAAAGCTTCGGAGACGTCTTCGTCGGCCTCTTTGAAGGCATCTTCGGCGATGATCAGGCGGCTTGGGCTCGCGTCAGGAATGGTCGATTGAAACACCGTCTCGGCCACCTTGGCGTAGGTTTCAGCGTCCCTGGTGAACCAGCCGATGGTGTCGTAGCTGGGCGCCTGCATCAAAATCCCTTCCAGGGGGATGCGCCCGTGAGTGGGGCGCAGGCCGTAAAGGCCACAGAAACTGGCAGGGATGCGCACTGAGCCTCCGGTGTCCGAGCCCAGAGCAAAATCAACCAGCCCTCCGGCCACCGCCGCCGCTGAACCGCTGGACGAGCCGCCTGGCACCCGGCCCAAGGCTTTGGAGTTGATGGGCGTGCCGTAGTGGGCGTTCTCCCCCAGGATGCCTCTGGTTAATTCGTCGGTATGGGTCTTCCCCACCATGGTGGCCCCGGCGCTCACCAAGGTCTGCACGATCCAGGCGTTGCGCTCGGCCGGTGGGTGAGTCGCCTTCCAATCGGGGTTGCCTCCTCCGGTCACGTGCCCGGCCACGTCAAAGATGTCCTTGGCTGCGAAATTCAAATTGGACAAAGGTCCGCCCAATGGGCCCGCCAAGTAGGCTTTCGTGTCCTTGCAGAAGGCGTCCAAAGGGTCGACTAGGGGCTGTCGGGGCCTGGCCATCAGGGACCTCCAAGGCTGGAGTTAACGGTAAAAATCGAGTTTCTGCCCGCGGGTACCGTAGTATATCCCAAGATTCCGGCCAAGCTGCTAGAAATAATGGGATCAAAATCGCGACGGAATCCGTCAAACGAAAAAGAAGGCACAATCAAGACGATAGTCCGACGGAGAACAGCGATGAAAAAGAGACCGGCGCAATCATGTTCATAGTGACAATGGTCGTATTGTTAGCGGCAGTCGCTCAACCGAGCCGCCTGTCAAAGGCCCACCGCCTCCCACAGAAACTACGGCACAAGGAAATCCCTCGCCACAAGAACCGGCTCAAGTCGTAGTCCTAGCACCTATTGACGACTCGGCCATAGTTCGTCCGTCGTCTCCAGCAGGCGCCTATATTCTCAAGGTCACGTCTGGTCTGCCCAGTGGTTGTGCCGAGTTCGATGGCTTTAATGTCGAGCGAGTCGGTGACAACTTCCGCATGGAAGTTACCAACCTGATGCCCCGTCCTAGTTTGATTGTCGCCTGCACATCCATCTACTCTTACAACAAGAGCGAGATTTGGCTAGGGAGTGGACTGATCGTGGACGAGACATACACGGTTACCATCAACGAGGGCATCACGATCTTGTTTACGGCCCAAGACGACGTCGCGTTGGCCATGGTCGAGAAAGAGCCGCCCATCGAAAATGCCGAAGTGGCCGAGACCGTCGGCGGATATCTGCTTACGACGGCATCGAGGCTCTCCCTAGGAAGCGGGTGCTCCAGGTTCAACGGCCATGAGATCAACCGCCGCTTTGCCGACCGAATCGAAGTTACGCTGACCCACGTTGAAGTCGCTTCGGAGAACGTGCCTTGCACTGCAGATCTTCCGGTGGTCGTTACCGATATTCCATAAGGGGATGATTTCGGAGGCAGACGTAATTACTTTGTGTTCGTGAATGGAGAAAAATCTATCTTCACCGCCAAATAAACTCCGGTTAGGAAACAGCGCAAATGGCCGGCCAAGACAAACTCGGCCGGCCATTTGCGCTTGGTAATCTGCGATATACTGACTGCCAGATGCCAAGGGGCATTCATGGAGAGTAAATATGCTGACCGCCGAAGCCAATGAGAGGCTAACCAGAGTTGGACCGGGGACCCCGATGGGCGAGCTGATGCGCCGCTATTGGATTCCGGTACGCCCTGTTGTCGAACTGAAAGAGGAAGAGGTGATGCCCATCCGTATCTTGGGAGAAGACTTGGTCCTGTTTATCACCAAGAAGGGCGACCTGGGCCTGATCGGCGAGCGCTGCCCCCACCGCATGACCCTGATGAAGTACGGTTTCCCCGACGAGGACGGCCTGCGTTGCTGCTACCACGGCTGGATGTTCGCTCCAGACGGCCAGTGCATCGACACTCCCTTGGAATCGCCGACCAACAAGCTGAAGGACCAGGTCAAGATCGGTTCTTATCCTGTGCAGGAGATGGGCGGCCTGGTTTGGGCCTATATGGGCCCCCAACCGGTGCCTTTGTTGCCTCCCTGGGACCTATTCGTGATGCCCAACGCCATCCGCCAGATCGGCATCTCGCATCTGGCCTGCAACTGGCTCCAATGCCACGAGAACACCGGCGACCCAGCGCATAGCGTCTACCTCCACGGCTACAACTTCAAATACATCTTAGAGAAGAAGGGAGAGCTGGAAGAGCGTACGAAAGACCGGCAGATGTCCACCTTGCATTCGAGGATCGATATGGGCCGGGGCATCGAGTCCCTCTACGCCCACGAGACCCAGTATGGCATGGAGAAAGGGATTAATTACTCCAAATCGCTGGGCGCGGACAAAGACCGCCAGTCGCGCCACTCAACCGTTATTTTCCCCTTCTTCACCCAGACCGGCGGGCCCGGACAGGTGCGTCAGGAATTCCAGATTCGCGTGCCCATCGACGACACCAATACCTACCACATCGCCTACGGCTGCTACATGGGTCTAGGGGGAGTAGAGGCCGGCGAACAAGAATCGGTCCCCTACTACGAAATCCCGATATATGACGAGGACGGGCGACCGATATGGGACTTCGTCCTCGCCCAAGATTCCCACGCCTGGGTCGGCCAGGGCGACATAATGGACCGGACGGTAGAACACCTGGGCCGGACCGACTTGCCCATCGTGTTCATGCGCCGTCAGTTTGAAGAGCAGATGCTGATAGTTGAGGACGGCGGCGATCCCAAAAACGTCTTTCGCGACTCCAGTTCAATGCCCGGCCTGATCCATGGCGGAGTCTGGGATGAAAGCAACTCATCAGTCACCGGGGCCGGAGGCGCGGTTTCGAGCTTCCGTTCCGCCTACCACAAAGGATACGGTATCGATGACGCCGACCGTTACGGACCCGCCATGCCGGAGATCATAGACCTGATGCAACGCATCGACGACCACCTCACCGCCGGTCAAGTCTGATTCAAATTCGCTAACAGAACGACGTAGGGGCACGGCATTGCCGTGCCCCTACGTCGTTCTGTCTCCAGTGATAAACTACGTCGAAATCCCACCTAGGCGTACTTTCGCCCTGATGAACGAGGAAATGATAGATGCGCGCAGCCGTAATCACTGAACCAGGTGGCCCCGATGTCCTTAAAATCATAGAGGTCGACGACCCCGTCCCCGGCCCCGAAGATGTCCTAATTGACGTAAAAGCATCCGCCCTGAACCGGGCCGACATGATACAGCGACAAGGCAACTATCCCGCCCCCGCCGGCAGCCCGTCGGACATTCCCGGCCTGGAGTTTGCCGGAGTGGTGCTTGAGGCTGGCGAACGGGTGGCCGGCATGGCCAAGGGAGACCGGGTTTTTGGCCTATTGGGCGGCGGCGGTTACGCCAGCCGCACAATCACCCATCACCGCATGGCCGTGCGCATCCCCGACGCCTGGGACTTCGTGCAAGCTGCGGCGACGCCAGAGGTATTTTTCACCGCCTATGACGCACTGTTCAACCGGGGTAACCTGCAGATGGGCGAAAGGGTGTTGGTCCACGCCGCCGGGAGCGGAGTGGGCACTGCGGCTGTGCAGTTGGCCCACCATGCCGGCGCGTTCGTCTTCGGCACCGCCGGTTCCGCCGAGAAGCTGGCTGGGGCGGCTGAACTAGGCATGGATGTCGGGATCAACTACCATGACCAGGACTTCGCTGAAGTAGTTAAAGAGCACACCTCAGGTGTGGGGGTGGACGTGCTGATCGACTTCATCGGCGCGCCCTACTGGAATAAGAACATCGCCTCCATGGCGGTCTTGGGCAGATTGGTAGAAGTGGGTTTGATGGGTGGCAGCAAGGTTGAGGTGGAGCTTGGCCAACTGATGGGCAAGCGGCTACAGGTGACCGGGACCGGATTGCGGGGCCGCTCTCTCGAAGAGAAACTGGCCGTGACCGCCCAATTCAAGCGTCACGTGCTGCCCCACCTGGCCTCAGGAAGCATGAAGCCCGTAGTGGACCGGTCGTTCCCCCTGGAAGAGGTTGCGGACGCCCACCGCTACATGGAGACCAACGCCAACTTCGGAAAGATAATCTTGACCATCGACTAGCCGTCTTCAGGACCAGGGAGAAATGACATGCCAGAGATGGAAACCTCGGATAGGATCACCCCCCAAAGCCCTGGTGATTACCTTGAGGTCATGAGCAAGGTCGTTTTCCAGTCGGGCATGTCTTAAAAGAACGTTAAGTCCAAGTGGCCCGGCACCCGGAAGGCGTTCCACGAATTTGATGCCGCCAAAGT
>VFHG01000100.1 GCA_009392075.1 SAR202 cluster bacterium | reverse complement strand
ATGTTCAACGAACACGTCGGACCGATCGTTGGTGTAACAATTAACGCCGACGGATCAGCGTCAGAGAACTAAACTCAGGCATAACTAAAGGACGCGCGGTGCGTCATGGGATACACGGGGCGCCTTTGGTGGATTTGAACTTGATAAACCCACCGAAGGTGCCCCATTCTTTTCTACTTTTGACTGATAAGATCGGCCAGTAATTAGCCTTGCTCTTTTCGATATCCCAGCACTTAACGAAAACGGTACGTCGCCCCGATCTACGTACCCAAACAACGAATCGTCAATCCTTTCCATAGATTCCCGTAGCGCTGTGAAAACCGTACCAACCGAACCAATATGCGACGTGGCTGGGCAGTATTTTTAGCCTCTGGAAAGGGTCGCGGGTCTTGACCCGGCGTCCTCGTCCATCCGCCACCCCTCTCCATCGCTATCGGCAACAAACACCTCTGCAGCTCCTATACCACCTCGGTTTGATGGTGGCGAACTCTTGGCCGTTTCTCTGGAATCCACGGGAGCCTGTGCGGTCACCGGGAGTGATTCCCACCAGGCCGCTGCCGCCGAGAGTGTCGTTCAAGACGGGTTGCTGTCGCAAGACTTCCGCCGGGTATGCCCGAGCCTCACCACCGACGATCAACCCCAATACTTCTGACTTTTCAGGTAGCCGGCCGCTTTTGTCCCAGACGGGGAACGAAGTCTCAGGTTGCTGCCGCGGCGGGTAATAGATCGATTGGGTGTCCCATTCGGGAGCTCTGATTACCTGAACGGCCCGATCATCTCGATCGGCGTCACCTTTATCACCATAAACAAGGACCGTTGGGACGAGATCCCAGCCGACCTCCAGGCGATCATGCAAGAAGAGGCGCTTGCCCACCAGGTTGAAAACCGCAGATTGATGGAGGCGGTTTGGGACCCGGCAGGGATCACGGACAACGTCGCGGGCGGCATGGAGTTCGTCGAGTTCTCCCAAGAGCTTAAAGACGCCCTTTTACAGGCTTCCATCGATGTGGTGATCCCCAACTGGGTTGACCGGAACGGCGGCCCTGACTCGGAAGGCGCCAAGATGTTCAACGAATTCGTCGGCCCGATCGTTGGTGTAACCATTAACGCTGACGGCAGCGCAACACGGGACTAAACAACTAACTCCGACAATCTAAACGCGCAGTTCAAACTTACTTCGATGTAAGCGAGTGCTGCGCGTTTTGCTATATCTACCCCCGGCTTCTCTGTACGGTCTGGATGCAGTGCATTTCCGATGAATCCCATGGCGTGTCCTCCAAAATCGGGGCTTACCCCTTCGTTTCGCCCGATCTATCTGATCTATGTGCGGCGGCTGTGTTGCGGCCGCCGGTTCAACCTGTCGCTATTTCAGGCCTTGGTTCTTCCACCACATTTCCTGAGGGCGGCCGTTGCTCACCAGGTACTTCCTGCCACACTTAAAGCAACTCCAGCCGTCGTAAGCCAGTACCAGGCTGCCTCCAAATTTTTCGCATTCATGCGTTCTGCCAAACATATCGTTCGCCCCTTCGGAACACAGATACAGTCCCCAACCACTCTGGTCCCCGTTCGATCTCTCCCTACCACGATCTATTAAACGCCTGTAGGGCGACATAAAATATGACACCCCGCACGGGCGCACCGTGACCTTTGTCACAAAAAATAACGCCCCCAACCACATCGCTGTAGTGAGGGGCGGTTGTTCCAAGCTCTTGGCACACCACGACGCCGGAACCTTTTACTTGGACGAATGCCCGTCTAGCCCATGGGGTTTGCGTCCGGGAAGCCAAGCATGAATTGGCCGTGGTTCTCGTAGGCGCGGTCGCTGACCATCTGGTGCTGGGCCGAGGCGTTGATGTCGCGCAGGCATTTCTGTAGCACGTGGTCACTGTACATGGCCGTTCCGCCACCGAACCGGAACGCCTGGGAGACGATGTCGGCGGCCTCGGCGGTGGCGTATGACCCCGAAGCACGCAGTCGAATCTGTAATTGTGGCGGCGGGGTAATGCCTCGGCAGACCGATTCCCAAGCTTCTTCAATGGTTTCCATGCACAATGCCTTTGCCGCGCGCAGACGCAGGTCGGACTCCCCCAGGAACCGCTGGAAGGAACCTCGGTCGGCCACCAACAACTCGGTGCCGCGGTAACCACGCTTCTTGTTCTGGGCCAGCACGGTCACCTCGTCCAGGGCTCGGCGTCCCACTCCCAGTGCAAACCCACAGTGCCCGGTGGTCTGCATACCCGGGCGGCCCAGCAGGAAATTCGGCCCGCCGCGGTAGGGCTTGGCGTCATTCCCTCCCCAGGTGAACCGCTGGGGCACGAAAACATCATTTATAGAGAACTCAGAACTGCCGGTGCCCCGCAGCCCCACCACGTGCCAGTTGTCGTGGATCTGCGCTTGCGACGTGGGAGCCACTACCCTGATCAAACGCGGAGCGTCCCCGTTTTCACCCTTGAGCATTACCCCGAACGCCAGCCACTCTGAGTGCCTGATCCCGCTGGCAAAGGCCCAGCGCCCGCTGACCCGGTATCCGCCTTCAACCGCGATCGCCTCTCCGGTGGGTGACGCCACCCCGGCTGCTTTGGGGGCCTTGCCACCGACAAAGATCTCTTCGATGGCCTCATCGGATAGGAAGGCAGCCATGCCGGACAAGGTGCCGGCGCCGATCATCAGGCACCAACCGGCCGACGGTTCGATCCGGCTGGCGGCTTCAATCACCTCCAACTGGATCATGGCGTCTGCCTCGGCCCCGCCCAATACCTGGGCCGTTTTGAAGGAAAACAATCCAGACTCGTAGATGGCATCAACGGTGGACTGTGGCAGGGTCCCATTCGCTTCGGCCTCATCCGCGCCGGCCAAAAACACGTCTCTCATACTTTCAACGGCGTCCAGCAAAGCCTGCCGTTTGGCCTCCCGCTGCTCTGGGAAAGTGGCTATCAATTTCGGTCCCCTTCGTCCCCGATTCTAGATCGGGGCCCATCGAATCGTTCTTTCACTGGGCCATCAATATCTTCTATTCGATGCCACCCTGATTTCCGAAGAATATCAGGTTTCCAACAACGTTATCCACCACTTCAATCTCAGCGCCCTTGAAAGACGAATTATTTGGCTGCAACGACAGCCTCGATTCCGACTTAATCGACAATGCCGATGTTTCAAAAATAATAATTTCGGCGGCTAGGTCCAAGAGTGGTTTGTGGTGTCGATGGAGGTGGCGGCCGGTACCGGGATCGCCGTCGGGGCCGCTATTTTCAGTGATGACCAGAATTGGCTGTCCAGAGAACAGGCCATTTGAATGTCGAGCCTGGCTCGGTCAATTTCCTGAAGTTGGTCGTACGCGAGTCCCCGGCGGCTGAAAGCGAATGCATACCCCGGATCAAGTTGAATCGCCCGGTTGAAGTCTGCGATGGCCAGCCGGTATTGGCCGGTCTGATAGTAGGCCAACCCTGGGCCGTTGTAGGACGATTTATCGTTGTGATCCAGTCTGATCGCGATGGTGTAGTCTCCGATGGGCCGCTGGAAGTCGCCTATCTGACAATAGGAAAACCCTCGGATCTGGTAGCCGTAAACGTAGTTGGGAATCAGGTTGAGCGCGCTGGTGAACGCATCGACCGCCTACTCAAAATCCCTGCTTTCTATGAACACAGCGCCGTTGTTCAGGTGGAACGCAGCGGTCGGCGCCACCGTGGCGTTCGGGATTGGCACGGTCGTGGGAGAGCCGTTATTTGTTGGTGTCGGACTGGGAATGAACGGCGGAGTGATGTTCGGGGTTGGTCTCGGCACGGCTACCTGCTCCGTTTGGTTGTCGCCGGCCGGCTCCCCTGAACTCGTCGCAATCACAACGACGCTCACGATGATGGCGATCAATAAAGCCGCTGACGTGCCAGCCAGCTAGACCGACCTTGAAATCCACGAGAACGTCCCCTTGCCAGGTGTTGGTCCAGTTCCCTCCGGACCTGGCTCTGGGGCCAATTCCTCAACCCAACCAAAGAAGCTCATTATCGTAGGCTGCCCTTCGGTCCGCGTTGCGGAGGACCTCGTAGGCATGGTTCAGCCGTTGGGTCATCTCCTGGGCGTCGGGTCCAGGGTTCCGGTCAGGGTGATGGAGCAGCATCAACCTGCGGTAGGCAGGCCGGATCGCTCGAGAGTCAGCAATCGACTCTACCTGAAGCGAGTCGCATAGGTTCTCTTCAGGCATCAAGACCGGTCCTTGCTGCATTTTGTTGCGTGCGATTCATTATTATGGGGCCCTTTGGGGATTGGATATCGCCGAATTGCGCCGGGCGTTACTAACATACCAACCGGAGCCGGGCGGACGCCAACCGTCGCCGAAGCCGCCATATAGCGATTCTGGACTCGCCAACACTTGTCCGCTGGGCGCGCCAAGGGTATATTTGCTGCCTATCTAACTTGGGAGGATTTCTGATGTACGAAAAGCCGATGCTTAGCCTGGAGCAGGCGCAGGCCGCCATTACGGCGATGATCGCCGAATACAACAAGGACACCAACCGGCGCAACGTCGATATGGCCGTGGTCGACGACGCCGGTAACCTGCTAGCCTACGCCCGGATGGACCGGTGTCTCCGGCCCACGTTCGGCCTACGCAAGGCCTACACCTCAGCCGTGCGGGGCATGGACACCCTGGCGTTTTCAGAGCAACTCAGCAGCCAGAACCGGTCCATCGAGTCGTTCGGAGACGCGCAACTCATCGCCCTGCCGGGCGGGGTTGTGGTCATGAAGGACGGCGCGGTGGTCGGTGCCATCGGCGTTGGCGGACTGCCCAGCGGCATCGACGACCAGTCCATCGCCCAGGCCGGGTTGGCGGCGCTGGGAATTTAGTCGAGGGTTTAACCGAAGAGGAGCCGCGATTAAGGCTCCTCTAATTTCCCCCTGATAAATAAGCCTATAGGTAAGATTGAAGGAGGCCACTATGGCCATCGAAAGAAGCAACCCTGCCGCGCTGGCGAACCCGCCGGGGTACAGCCATGTCGTCAAAGACGGCACGACCGTCTATGTAGCGGGGCAACTGTCCCGGAACAGCGCCGGCGAGACTGTGGGTGAGGGAGATTTCTCTGCTCAGGCCGAGCAGGCTTTCAAGAACGTGCAATCGGCTTTGGAATCAGTCGGCTCCAGCATGAGCAAGATCATGAAGATGAACGTGTTCATGACCCACCGAGAAGACATCCCCGCCTACCGAATAATCAAATCCAAATACGTCCCCGAAGACAACCTACCCGTAAGCACTCTAATCCTCTGCTCCGGTTTGGCCGACACGGTGTTTCGGATAGAGGTAGAGGTTATTGCGACGGTGCGGTAGAGGGATTCTAAAAAAAGTGGGCCGTGCGTTGGACCGTTGGCGGTTGGGTAATAACCGCATCATCTCAATAAATATCGGCGTCATAAGCCTTGCCAATATCTTCTGCCTTCTTGTGATAC
>VFHG01000099.1 GCA_009392075.1 SAR202 cluster bacterium | reverse complement strand
GGACCTGGTCCGCCCTTTGGTTGGGAATCACTTGCTGGGCTTAACCACCGGGAGCTATCGGGTCAGGGCCAGACCCTTCAGGTAGGCAATGTGGCCTTGGTGCTGGTAGATCTCGCCGACAACCTGCCGGAAGATTCGACCCACCGACATCTCGGGCCGAGCCTCTCTGGGAACCACGCCCATCTGTTCCGGGGTGACGGTCTTCAGGTAGCTCAATGTAGCCGCCCTAACAGCCTTCCCGTACTCCAACATCTCAGACAGGTCGTACGCCGGAAAGTTCGCCACCTGCTCTTGGGTATGGTCAAAGCCGTTGTCCCTGGTCGGTAGCCCGAACTTATCGTTCCAACCATCTTTTTCCCAGATCTCCGGCTGGCGCTGTATGAAGAATTGGAACCACATGTCCTCGACTCTAGTCATATGCCAAAGTATCCATCCGATGGGGTTGGCTTCCGGCCCGGCCCGCCACATCAACTCTTCAGGGCTAATATCCCCCAGAGCGTCCATGAGGTACTCGAGTTCGGTGTTGAATGCGTCTTCGATAAACTCGTTCAGAGTCATTTGATCTTCTCCATGCAATCGGGCGTTGCGCGACATTTTGACCGGCAACATGATACACCCGGCCAACTGGAATGGGGTATGCTAGACTGCACGCGGCGCACGCCTACGCCCGTCTGACATCCATCCTGCCTGACAATCCTACCGGGAGCGCTAAATATGACCGATAACCTGATAACTCCCGAGGTCCGCGGCCTGATTGGCACCGAGACCTCGCCCGAAAGGAACCGTTTCCCCCTCAGCGACGAGATGGCCTACGACTTGGCCGACGCCACTGAAGACCCAAATCCGCTCTACATCGACAAATTTGCGGCTGAGGCCAGCCGGTTCAAAGGACTGCTCTGTCCGCCGTTGGCGACTTGGAAGGACATCGCGCCATCCATCGGCTACTTCGGAGCCGGCCAGGACTCCCATTTCGACGTGCCACTGCCCTTCAACAGCTACGGATTGAATGGCGGCAGTGACTGGCAATTTCTGCGTCCAGCCTACGTGGGCGATTGGGTGACCCGCCAGTTTCGTATCGTCGATATCTTCGAGAAACAGGGCCGGTCTGGTCTCCTGGTTTTCGTCGTTCGGCGCGAGACCCAGACCAACCAGCACGGAGAGGCGATCAGCGTTGCGGACCGGGTGAGCATCCACCGGAGCCGCCCGCCGGGTGAAGAAGTCAAGGCCATTGCCGATGCCGGGGAAGGACTCAACAGCGTGGTAATCTCCCCTCCCGCGCCCGACCAGACCGTGGCGCGGACACTCCATGCCGCCGGAACACAAAGGAATTTTGAAGATGTGTCGGTGGGCATGGCATTGGAGCAAGTCATAAAGGGCCCGCTGACCACCACCCACCTGGTTCGCTGGGCGGCGGCCAACGGAAATTACGCCCGCATCCACTGGGACCTGCCCTTCGCCCAGGTCCACCAAGGCTTGTCTAACGTCGTTGTGAACGGCTCGCTCAAGAACCAATACCTGGGCCAACTGATGATCAAGCTGGCCGGACCGGAAGGCTGGTTCAAGCGTTTCTATGTAGAACACCGGGGGATGGACTACCCAGGTGACGTGATTACAGCCTCAGGGGTTGTCACCGCCGTCCGTGAGGTAGGTGGGTATGGCCATGTGGACTGCGAGGTCAATCTGACCAACAACCGGGGAGACCAGACCGCCACCGGCAGTGGCACGGTTGTATTGCCTAAGAAAGGCGAGAGTCTACCGCTTGTTTGGGACGTGGAAGACTGATGCCCGCCGGGCTGTTAGAGGGATTCCGCGTATTGGACATGGGCTCAGGTATATCCGGCCCCTGGTGCGCCAAGTTACTTGCAGACTACGGTGCCGATGTTATCAAATTGGAGATTCCTGGGTGTGGTGACGATGCCCGCCGCATGGGCCCCTTTGCTAGCGACGACCCAGATTCGGAAAAGAGCCTGACCTTCCTTTACCTGAACACCAACAAGAAGGGCGTAACGCTGGACCCGTCCACTGCTAGTGGCCGTAGATTGCTCGACCGTCTGGTAGCCGACGCCGATGTTATTGTGGAGAACAACCCGCCCGCTCGTTCCAAGGAATTGGGATTGGACTACGAGTCATTGGCTGAAACGAACCCGGGATTGGTGCTCACCTCCATCACACCTTTCGGCCAGACCGGACCGTACAACGACTTCGAAGCACCGGACATTGTGACCTATGCGCTAAGCGGTCTCATGTACCACTCGGGGGACTCCGACCAGCCGCCCTTGAGAAACGTCTTAGACCAGTCGTTCTATGTGGCCGGGGCCAACGCTGCAGCCGCTACCCAGGTGGCGCTGTTTGCCCGCCTCACATCCGGAGAAGGCCAGCATGTCGATGTCGCGGTGGCCCAGTGTTTGGGCGCCCATCTGGTCCAACCTCTCCCCTACTACAACTACATGGGGGCGGTGAAGGGACGCCGCCCGGTCCGCGGGGCCGGTTTCGAGGAACTGATGCCCGCCCGCGACGGCTACGTTGCCCCTTCGGTGCAGGGCTCTCAACCTTGGTCGACCATTGCCAGCCTGATCGGGCTGGAGGAACTGCAAGACGAGAAGTTCGCCACCGGGGCCGGACGGGTTGCCCACGGTGAAGAGCTTAAAGAGTTATTGATTAAAGGGTTGTCCCAATGGGACCGGAAACCGTTGTTTCTGGCATCGGGCGAGCAGCGCTTGGTGTTTGGGATGGCCCAAGATGCTGGAGACCTGGCTGAATGTACCCATCTTCAAGCCCGGGACTTCTTCGTTGAGGTGGATCATCCGGTGGTTGGCCCGGCCCAGTATCCGGGAATGGCCGTGCGGCTGCCCGGCGAGACGATCAGCGGGTCCCAGCCTGCCCCTCTGCTGGGTGAGCACAACTCAGAGATATTCGGTGTGGAACTGGGTTACTCCGCCGAGGACTTGGTATCCCTCCGGCAGCTCGGCGTCATCTAGTTAGCCATCTGGCGTTGCCTATTTAAATAGAGGGGTCACGAAAATGCTCCAAGCGCCATTGAAAAACATCCGGGTCCTGGATCTAAGCAGAGTCTTTGCCATGCCCTTTGCCGGGGCCAACCTGGCCGACCTGGGAGCAGAGGTCATCAGGATCGACACCTGCCAGCCCCAGTTCATGGATACCACCCGGACTATCACCGGCCCATTCCCCGATAACCAGCCCGGCGAGCTTTGGTGGGAGCAGGGTGGGACGTTTCAAAACCTGAACCGGGGCAAGCGCAGTTTGACTCTAGACCTCCGTTCTGAAGAGTCTCAGAAGATCATCAAGGACCTGGTAGGGGTCTGTGACGTGGTGCTGGAGAACTTCACTCCCCGAGTGATGGCCCGGTTCGAATTGGACTTTGAAAGTCTCCGCGCCAACAAACCGGACCTGATCATGGTGTCTAACACCGGCTACGGCCACAGCGGGCCATGGAGCAACTTTGGGGCTATGGCGTCAGCCTTGGAGCCGACCCACGGCACCGGCGCATTCATGGGATATATGGAAGAGGGAGAGGACGGTCGTTTAGTGGAAGGCGAAGTGCCCAACAAGATGGGGAACTCCTACTCCGATTTCCTCGCCACTTGGACAGCCCTGGGCGCATTGATGGCGGCTCTGTTGCGCCGGGCCCGCACCGGCCAAGGGCAATGGATCGACCTAGCCATGTACCAGACGGGTACCACAGTTATCGGCACGGGCCTGTTGGATTTCGCCTTCAATGGGCGTAGGACCCTACGCATAGGTAACCGCCATCCGTTCTGGTCGCCCCACGGGGTCTATCCCTGCCAAGGCCGCGACCAATGGGTGGCTATCGCCGTAGGCAGTGATGAAGAATGGCAGGCGGTGTGCCAGGCGATCGGAAACCCGGAATTGGCTACCAATCCCCGCTTCGCCGACCCCATCGAACGCCGGCAACACCAAGAGGAGCTAGATCAGATCATCGGGGATTGGACATCGGTTCTTACGTCGTATCAGGTGATGAACGGTCTACAAGCGGCGGGAGTACCCGCCGGTGCTGTCCTGACGGCTAAACAAGCGCTCACCGACCCTCAATATCTGGAACGTGGCTTCTTTGAAACGGTCCACAATCCCCCTGAAGTGGATCTGCGGCCCAAGGGATACATCGGGAGAGGCTGGAAGTTCTCCAAGAGCGAAGCAGAGATCAAAGGCCCGGCGCCACGTTTGGGGGAAGCCAACGAATATATCCTCGAAGAACTATTGGGTATAGACGAGGCCAGGATGAAAGCATTTGCTGATGATTGGACCATTGGCAATCTGCCGGAGGGTGGCGGCGCGCCGAGGACGGTCACATTGGAGGAACAGGAAGAGCTGGGATGGATTGCCGAATTTGAAGCAGACTACCTAGACCTGCTGCCGCCGGTGTGAAACAAATGGGTCGTTTGAATAGCTCGATCGCGGATTTAACATAATTTCATATTCAATCTCTTGACACTTTGGAAAATCGGCTCATATAATTAGCGTTGGAATCACTGCACACGCCCTGCAAACCACCTCGTTTTTCATTTAGCAATCCCTGTATGACTCTAGACCCACTGTATCTTTTGGCGTGTTTATTGGGGCGGCGGTTCGGCCGATAAATTACCCCGTAGGAATCCCTCCCCAGACCCCATTTTTTGTGTAGGCAGATGCCGACAAAATTCATCTTCGTAACCGGGGGAGTTGTCAGTTCATTAGGCAAAGGGATCAGCGTCGCATCCATTGGACGCATCCTGAAAAGCCGAGGGCTCACCGTCTCCGTCATCAAACTGGACCCTTACCTCAATGTTGACCCCGGAACCATGTCTCCCTACCAGCACGGCGAAGTATTTGTAACCCAAGATGGCGGCGAGACTGATCTAGACCTAGGTCACTACGAAAGATTCATCGACGTGGAGTTGACCCGTAGCTCCAACCTCACCGCTGGAGAAGTTTATCTCAACCTAATTGCCAAGGAGCGGCGCGGTGACTTTCTTGGCGGCACCATTCAAACGGTGCCCCATGTCACCAACGCTATCAAAGATAGAGTTCTTGCCCTGGCCGCCGAATCCGGCGCCGATGTGATCATCACTGAAGTCGGAGGGACGGTAGGCGACATTGAAGGCCTTCCCTTCTTAGAAGCTATCCGGCAGATGAGAAATGATGTGGGGCGGGACAATGTGTTCTACATTCACCTGACCTTGCTTCCTTATATAGCAGCAGCCCAAGAATTGAAGACTAAGCCAACCCAACACAGCGTGAAAGAATTACGTGCCATCGGTATCCAGCCAGACGCTATTCTTTGCAGAAGTGACCATCCGGTATCTGAAGCTATCTGTGAAAAGATCTCGGCTTTCTGCGACGTTCCAGTCAAGGCCGTGATTCCGGTGCTGACCGTTCACAATGTATATGAAGTGCCCTTGGTTCTTGAAGATGCCGGGTTGGGCGACATCATCGTTGAAACCCTAGGTCTCGACGCCAATAGCCGCGACCTGACTGAATGGTCGGCAATGGTCGACCGCATGAACGAACCAAAAGAAAGTGTATCGATAGCCTTGGTGGGTAAATACGTTGAATACCCCGATTCCTATATATCGGTCCGGGAAGCCCTGCGGCATGCCGGGCTGGACCACACCAGAGACATCGATCTCCAATGGGTACATTCCGAAGATATTGAGCGGGACGGGCCAGAAGCCCACCTGTCCACCGTCTGTGGAATAGTGGTTCCGGGAGGGTTCGGTCCCCGGGGCGTGGAAGGAATGATTCAATCTGTGCGTTACGCCAGAGAACATAAAGTGCCTTATCTGGGACTTTGCCTAGGTCTACAGGTGATGGTCATTGAATGGGCCAGAAATGTCCTGGGGATAGAAGACGCCAACTCTGAAGAGTTGGTCCCAGAGACCGAAAATCCTGTGGTGCATATAATGCCCGACCAAGAAGGCGTTTCAAGCAAGGGCGGCACCATGCGGTTGGGGGATTACCCCTGCCATCCACAGAACCAGACTTTGACCAAAGCGGCCTACGGTTCTGACTCCATAATGGAGCGGCACCGGCACCGTTTTGAACTTAACAATAGCTACCGGGAGACGTTGGAGAATTCCGGTTTGATCGTAGGCGGCCTTTCGCCCGACGGAAACTTGGTTGAGACCGGTGAAGTTACCGACCATCCTTTCATGGTCGGCACCCAATACCATCCCGAATTCAAGTCCCGGCCCAACCGCCCCCATCCTTTATTCAGCCAATTCATTGGCGCTGCCAAAGAGACGATCCGGGAAGGCGTCCAACGGCCGCTACCCCTGGACCTGAACTCCAATTAACCCGATCAATCCATGCACCTGTCATTACTAATCAAAAACACCCTTTGATAAGCCAAAATATCAATCCCCAACTGGAAACCAGTGTTCCTTTGATGCGATCGGTTCAGAAAAATTCAATCAACCAACCGGCCAACTTTGACGTTAGTCCGGCCGGTTGGGCTAAACAAAAATATACAGGGGTGGTGAAACCTTGAAGCTCTTTTTGGACACAGCCAACATTCAAGAGATTCGAGACGGCGCCCGGCTTGGTGTGATCAGCGGCGTGACAACCAATCCTTCCCTGGCCTCCGCGGAAGGGATCGGAAACGCGGAGAGCTACAAATCAGCGGTCCGGGAGATCTCTGAGATTGTGGACGGACCAATATCAGTGGAAGTGATATCCCTGGATGCCCAAGGAATGATCGATGAGGGGCGGGACATCGCCGGTTGGATTCCCGACCCTTGGGTGAAGATTCCCAGTACAGCAGACGGATTTGAGGCGATCTCGGTCCTCTCGAAAGAAGGCATCAAGATCAATCAGACACTATGCTTCTCGGTCAACCAGGCAATCCTGGGCGCCCAGGCCGGTTCCACCGCGGTTAGCCCTTTTATCGGCCGCCTGGATGATATCGGCCTGGAGGGAATCGATCTGATCAAAGACATCGTCGAGGTATACGAGCAACACCAGATTGAAACCAAGGTGTTGGCGGCTAGTATCCGTCACACATTGCATTGCACTCTAGCGGCCCAGGCTGGCGCCCACATCGCAACCATTCCTTATAAGATACTTACCCAAATGATCGACCATCCCCTGACCACCACCGGCGTAGCCCGGTTCAAGGCGGACTGGGAGAAGATAGCTAACGCATAGTCGCCGAGCCGCCGTACGGCGGCGCATCTTAGACAAAATGAATCCTAAATCTAAACCAGCCGGCATACGAAATTAAAGGTCCACAGAGTCACGATCCACTGAACCACGGTCTATCTAAAAACCTGGCCCCTCCTCAAAGCTACCTATCCGCATCCACGGGACGCCCTTTTTGGAGCGTTTTATATAGGTAAGAGGGGCCACCATAGAAAAACCCGAAGGCCAGTGCATGATTAATGACCCTTGTAAGAGGTGAACATGGCGACCACTCAAAAAATGCTAGATGTGTCGGAGATGGGGGCTAAGTCCAAGGAAGAACTCCTTGGGCTGGCCAGCGAAGTCGGATTGAACGACACCACAGCTCTGGCAACCCTGCATAAAGAAGACCTGCTCAGCCGGCTGTTCCAAGCAATCTCAGCCCAACAGGCGCTGGTATCCACCGGCATCCTAGAGATAATGGACGAGGGATATGGCTTCCTGAGACAGGTTGTCTCCTACCGGGGATCGGGCGACGTTTACATCTCCCAGTCGCAGATTCGGAGGTTCAACCTGCGGAACGGAGACACGGTCACGGGGCAGGTGCGTCCGCCGAAAGAGGGAGAGCGCTATTTTGGGCTGGTCCGCGTTGAACTGATCAACGGTATGGAAACCGACCAGGTCCAGAGTCGCTACCGTCCCACCTTCGAACATATGACGCCTATATTCCCTGAGAAACAGGTAATTCTGGAAACCTCCAGCTCTGAACTGTCCACCAGGATGGTCGACCTGTTCGCCCCCATCGGTTTGGGCCAACGCGGGCTAATCGTCTCTCCGCCCAAGGCCGGCAAAACCACCATGTTGAAGCAGATCGCCCATGGAGTGCAGGAGAACTGCCCTGAGGCAACGTTAATGGTGGCCCTCATCGGAGAACGTCCTGAAGAAGTGACCGATATGCGCCGGGCCGTCAATGGTGACGTATTCGCATCCACATTCGATGAATCGGTTGAGGAACAATGCCGGGTGGCCGAGCTAGCGCTTGAAAGGGCCAAGCGGCTGGTGGAGATGGGTCAAGACGTTATCATCCTATTGGATAGCATTACCCGCCTCACCCGGGCCTACAACCTGGCGGTACCCACCAGCGGTCGGACCCTTTCCGGAGGAATAGATCCGGCAGCCCTGTACCCGCCCAAGAAATTCTTCGGCGGCGCCCGTAACATTGAAGAAGGCGGTAGCCTCACAATCATCGCCACCTGCCTGGTTGATACCGGTAGCCGCATGGACGAGGTGATTTACGAAGAGTTCAAAGGCACTGGAAATATGGAACTGCATCTGGACCGCAGGTTAGCGGAGCGCCGTTACTTCCCGGCCATCGATATTGTGCGCAGCGGCACCCGGCGCGAAGAGCTGCTGTTCAGCGAAGAAACGCTGAAGCAGATCGTGCTGCTTCGGAGGATGATCAGCCTTATTTCCAACGACGGCGCCGTGAACGCCACGGAGCGGGTGTTGGAGCGGCTGGCAAAGTCAGACAACAACGAAGAATTCTTGGCCAATCTGAACAAAGACGCATAAACCACGACACATAAACTGCAGTCATCCTGGTTTTGGATAGAGCTGGCAGGCTGCCTCTAGC
>VFHG01000098.1 GCA_009392075.1 SAR202 cluster bacterium | reverse complement strand
GCCAGTCCTCGCCCCCTCCGGGCCGCTCGATGTGGATGACCTCGGCGCCCATCTCCGCCGCCATACCGGCAGCCACGGGCTCGGCCACGATGGTGCCTGTCGACAGGACCCGAACACCCTGCAACGGGCCGAATTGTTCCAATAATAACGAAGGTCCTTGCGGCCCCATCAAAGGCCTCCTTGATCAGCTAAAGGTGGAAAGGTCTATGATCTCTGCGCTCTTGCGGTCCCCGTCGAGTTCGAGCACCGCAACCTGGCCCAATCGCCGTATCTGTTTGGGCAGGCTGGGGCTGCCTGGGTTCAACATCAATATCCCCTGGAACTCTTCAACCACCGGGTAGTGGGTGTGGCCGAAAATCACGATATCGACCTCTGTGTCAAATACTTTCTCAAGGGCGGTGGATAGAGAAGTGTCCGATGGGAAATGCTTGGACAAGGGACTGAATTCAGTGACTTCCTGGGCCATGCCCGGCACCAACAGGTCATGGATTAGGCCGATGGTGTGTCCCCCAAGATTTAGGACTCGAAACATGTCCACCACCCGGGCATCTTCGTTGAAATGTGCCTCGGCGCCCAACTCAACAGCATAGACCGGAGCGATCTTCTCCAGCCAGTCGAGGCATGAAGGTTGGTAGATGTCACCAGCATGGATTATCGCGTCCACGCCCTCAAAGGCTGATAAAACCTCCTGCGGTGGTTCCTCACCAACGCTGGGGTTGTGGGTGTCGGAGATTACTCCCAATCTCATCGTGTGAACTCCGTACTATTCTGGGGTAATGTGCGCCTCCGGTATTCTACACGCAAACTATCACTGCCCTGTTGGTACAATCCCAGGTGTGTTTTAACAAACCCACTAGATCAAGGAGGTTGACTAGATGTCAACGCACAACGAAAATTCGCGTCCCTGCATGTCCATCGCCGAACACAATCTGACACTGGACCAGGTGCAGGCGGCCATGAAAGCGATGATGGACCAAGCCCAGGCAACATCGGAAACGCCGGTTTGCATGGCTATCGTCGACGCTTCCGGGAACATGGAAGCCTTCGCCAAGATGAACAATGCCCGGGTGTTCACTCGAAGGCACGCTGTGCGCAAGGCCTACACCGCCGCCATTCTGGGCATCAACAGCGGCGATTGGGGACAGAATATGTCCAGCATCGGCCAAAGTGTCAGTGAGAACGGCGACCCGATGATCACCTACGAACAGGGAGGCGTAACAATCATCCAGAACGGCTCTATCCTGGGCGGCATCGGCGTTGGTGGTATACGCGGGCACAACGCTGATGATGAACTGGCTAAGGTAGGGTTGGCGGCGATGGGGCTTTAGGTTAGGCGTCGGGATTGGGCACGTCGCCGGTGATTCCGCTGGCTACCAGGTCGTCGATCTCGCTGGTCGAAAGGCCCAGCAGGCCGCCCAGCACCTGGTAATTGTGCTCACCCAGCGATGCCGCCGGCACAGTCGTTTGCCTGGGGCTCTTGGATAGCACCCAAGGGAGAGTCGTCTGCTTGTAGATGCCCGCTTCCGGGTGGTCGACCATGTCCCAGAACCCCCTGGCATCCAAGTGGGGTTCGACGATGGTCTCGCTGCCCTTGAGCACCGCACCGGCGGGCACTCCCTCCGCTTGGAGCAGGTGCATGGCCTGGTAGTGGTCGCATTGCTGAGTCCATGACGAGATTATCTCGTCCAATGCGTCATGGTTTTCGCGGCGGCCCTTAGAGTCTTGGAACCTGGCGTTAGTTTCCAATTCAGGTTGACCAATGGCCCGGCATAGACCAGCCCACTCGTCCTGGGAGCCGACCGAGACCGCAACCCACATGTCGTCACCCGTGCATGGGTAAACGTTTTGAGGCGCCATGTCCCGGTGCCTGTTTCCCATTGTCCCGGCCACCCGGCCGCTAACCGAGAAATCCAGTACCGATTCGCCAAGCAGCATGGAAGTGACTTCCCTTTGGGAGAGATCGACTAGGCATCCGTGGCCGGTCTGGTGCCGCCGCCTTAACGCAGCCATTAGCGCGCCGAAGGCCAAGATACCCACGACTGGATCGGGATAGACCTCGTTGGTCATTAGAGGCAGCCCGTTGTCGTATCCGGTGATCGAGGCCAGACCCGCCGTCTGTTCCAGGGTGGAGCCGAGGGAGCCGTAGTTGGCTTCGGGGCCGGTAGCGCCCTGGCTGCTGATCTTCAGGTAGACCAACTGCGAATTTTCTCGGGACATGGCTTCATAGCCCAGTCCCAGCCGGTCCATCACCGATCCGCGGTAATTCTCCACCAACACGTCGCTGACCCGGACCAGGCCAAGGAAAAGTCCTTTGCCGCGAGGGTCGGCCAAGTCTAGTGTGACCGACAGTTTGTTGATGTTCCGGTGCACGTGGTGCGCGGTGCGGTCCCAGGGGCGTTCACCCTGCTCTCCGCCGGGGTATACCCGTGGGTCGCGGGGTCCCGGCCTGGCCCGCCCCCGATTGATGTCCATCCGAGAGCGGGACTCCAGTTTAATCACCTCGGCCCCCATGAAGCCAAAAAACATGGTCGCGTAGGGCCCGGCCGCCACTTGGCTCAAGTCCAATATCCTCAGTCCGCTTAGCGCAAGGTCGTTAGTCGTCATATTTGGCCTATTCCCCGCCTTCAGGCGCAAGTTGGGACAAGTCCTTGCGGGGAAATCCCAGACGCCCGCCCAAGATCTCTTCATTGTGCTCGCCCAAATTGGGAGCAGGAAGCAATCGCCAGGGGTCGTCGTCCATCCGGAACGGTGCGCCTGGGTGGGTCACTTCGCCGAACACCGGGTCCGCCAGGGGCTTAAAGAATTCCCGGTTTACCATCTGCTGTGCGACCAATAGATCCTCGACCGTGGCCACGTAGCCGGTGATGGTCCGTAGCGCTTGGAGGGTGTGGTAGATCTCCTCTTTGGGCTTGGTGGCGGCCCAGTTTCCGACTACGACCAATAGCTCCTGCTGGTTTGTGCGTCGTGCTTCTTGGGTGGTGAACCTAGGGTCTTCCGCAAACTCGGGCACGCCCATCAGTTCACAGACCTTGGGCCAGGTGCCCTGCTGCACCCCGCTTTCCAAGCCCGGACTGACCCAGCCGTCCTGGGCTCGTACCAAGTTGGTTGGCCGCCGAACCGGTGTGTGGCCGAACTGTTCGTTGATGGACGAATGGATCTGGGCCACGGTCATCACGTCCATCGCTGAGATGTCCACATGCTGCCCATAGCCCTGGGCGTCCCTGACATGGAGTGCGAGCATGGCTGCGGAAAAGGCGCTGATGCCAGTGGTGTAGAGCGCAGACTCACCACCGACCTTCAATGGTTCGCGGTCGGGCAGGCCGACGGTGTACATCAATGCGCCGACGGCCTGGGCTACGATGTCCGACCCCTTGTAGTCGCGGTACGGCCCCGACTGTCCGAAGGGGGTGACGGAAACGTAGATCAGGCCGGGATTGATCTCTGCTAGAGAGTCATAACCCAGTCCAAGGGATTCTAGGTATCCAGGGGCAAAGCTCTCAACCAGGATGTCACTTTCCTGGGCCAGCCGTTTTACGGACTCGGCCTGGCCAGGCGTCTCTAGATCGAGGGTGATGCTTTTCTTGCTGGTGTTCAGGTAGGCGAAAAGGGCGCTGCGTTCGAGTCCGGATTCGCCTCCCATTATCGGCTCAGACTGCCTAGATGAGTCCCCCGTGAAGGGCGGCTCGACCTTGATGACCTCAGCGCCCAACCCGGCCAGGAACTTGGCGCAGAAAGGCCCGGCCACTCCCTGGCTCAAGTCGAGGACCTTTATATCGCTGAGGACTCCGCCATTATTTTCCATGACGATCATCCATAGGTCGCAGATCCACCTAGATACCGGTTCGACATGCCATATTAACCGAAAACGCGGCAGCGCGAACGGCCCTGGCCGCCGAATCGTAAAAGTTGTATCTACTGCATCCCGGTGGACATTCCAATTAGCCATCGCTAATATCCCCTAATAATGACCAACCAACAGACACAAAACTGGGCGTCACTGTGACGTCAGACGGATTATTGTCGGGAGTCCGGGTGCTTGATGTGGGGCAGGGAATCTCCGGCCCTTATTGCGCCAAGATCATGGCCCAGATGGGCGCGGAAGTGATCAAGGTTGAACCTCCAGAAGGGGAAGAAGCACGGAGCATGGGGCCCTTCCCCGGCGGCCAACCACATCCCGAAAAAAGCGGCCTGTTCCTGGCCCTGAACGCAAACAAATACGGCATCACCTTGGACCTCGATTCAGCCGACGGGGCGGAAGCGTTCCGGAAGCTGGCGGCAACCGCCGATATAGTTGTCGAGAACCCGCCGCCGGTCTCGTTGGAGGACCGAGGACTTGGCTTTCAAGCTCTGAATGACGGCAATCCCGGTCTCATCTTCACCTCCATCACGCCCTTCGGCAACCGAGGTCCCTACACGGATTTCAAGGCCACTGACCTGGTCCTCTACCATATGAGCGGCCATGCCCACGGCCTGTTGGGGGCGGTAAAGGACCCGGACAGCGACCCGCCGATCAGGGCCGGCGGGCATCAGGCGGAGTTGGTGGGCGGCATGGCCGCGGCAACTGCTACTATCATGGCTCTCTACCGCAAACGTATGACCGGCCAAGGCGCCCGAATAGATATCTCGTCTTTCGAAGCGATGGTCACCCAGTTGATCAGCGGCCTGGCCAACAGCGCCTACGGCAGGCCCGCGCCGCCCAGGGACCTGGCCAAGGTGGAAGAAGCGGCCATCGGTGGCATGGTCGGCGCTATCGGAGGCATTCTGCCCTGTAACGACGGTTATGTGGCAATCTCCCCCAGAGAGGACGCCCAATGGGAACGGTGGCTCCTGGTGATGGGAAGCCCTCCCTGGGCGGCCGATGCTCGTTACGCCACCCGCGACGCCCGGCAGAAGAACTCTCCCGCGCTGTGGAAACTGCTTAGCGAGTGGAGCGTAAACCATTCCAAGCATGAGATTGCACGTATGGGCCAGGAACAACGCGTCCCCTGCTTCCCGGTTAATACGGTTCTGGACTTACTCAGTGACGAGCACCTGGCCCACCGCGAATTCTTCGTCGAGATGGTGCATCCCGTTGCGGGCGCCCTCAGATATCCCGGTGCAGCCTACAAGTTCTCTAACACTAAACTGCCTCTGGCAGCCCGCCCGGCGCCCCTCTTGGGCCAGCACAACCTGGAGATACTGGTGGGCCTGGCTTAGCCGATGAACGAACTGCCGCTGCACGGAATCCGGGTACTGGACCTTAGCTGGATCATCGCCGGCCCAACGGCGACACGCTTCATGGCCGCCATGGGCGCTGAGGTGATCAAAATAGGGAGCGCCCGCCGCCCCGACCCGTCCACCAGAGGAGCTCCTTTCCAGGCTTACAACCAGTCCAAGATCTACGCTTCGCTCAACATATCCACTTCAGAAGGATTGGCGCTGGTCAAGCAACTACTGGCCATCTCCGACGTGGTCATCGAGAACTTTGCCGCGGGAGTCATAGAACGCTTGGGATTGGGCTATGAAGCGGTCAGCGCGGCTAGGCCCGATATCATAATGGTGGCCTCATCGGGAACCGGGCATTCCGGGCCCCACAAAGACTATGTGGCCTATGGGAGCCTGCTACAGCACTATACCGGCTGGAACTCGATCTCGGGCTACCCAGAACGGGAGCCGGTAACCGGAGGACTGTGGGCCGACCCGTGGGTTGGGATGGAGCTGGCCATGGTTACCGCTGCCGCCCTGAACAACCGGGCGTTGACCGGCCAGGGGCAATATGTTGATTTCTCCATGGCCGAAGCCCTGAACGCCAGCATCCCGGAAGCGCTCTTGGACTATCAGATGAACGGGCGTGTGAAAGAACCGATGGGCAACAGGGACGACTGGTACGCCCCACACGGTGTCTACCACTGTTCGGGTGCCGACCGCTGGGTCGCCATCGCCGTCACCAATGACGAAGAGTGGGTCTCGCTGTGCCAGGTGATCGGGAGACCGGAACTAGCATCCGACCCGCGTTACGCCGAAGCAGCCGGACGCAGGGACCATCAGGACCCACTTGACGCTGCGATCACCGAGTGGACGTTGCAACACGAAGACGTCAATGCCATGCAACTGCTGCAACAGGTAGGTGTGCCCTCGGGACCGTCGCAGGACATACTCAGGGTGTTCAACGAACCCCAGTTGAGCGAAGCCGGCTACTTCACCAACCTTCGGACCAGTGACGGGGAGCTTCGGGACCTGCCCGGACTCCCTTGGCGGTTCGACGGTGAACCGGGCCCCTATCTCACTGCAGCGCCGGTGCTCGGCCAACACAATGAATACGTCTATCAAGAACTGCTGGGGCTGTCCGGGCCGGAGGTCGACCGGATGGTCGAAGAGCAAATAATCTACTGAACTTGCCGCTAGACCCGCATGGGAGATTAGACATGGGCATCCTCTACGAGAAAAAAGGCCATATCGCCTACGTAACGATCGACAACCCCGATAAGGGCAACATCCTCGACCATCAGACATCTGATGAGATCAGCGAAGTGTGGAAAAACATCTGGGAGGACTGGGAAGTCCGCGTCGCCATACTCACCGGCGCCGGTGACCGGCACTTCTGTGCGGGCCACAACCTGGCGCCTCCGCCGGGCGTTTCTGAAGAAGACCTGAACCGGATTCGCACAGAGAACATCTTCTGGCCGCTTTCCGGGACCGTTAACGGCGCCAAGATGGGGGCCGACGGGCAGCTGGGCGACCACTATCCCCACATCTGGAAACCGGTCATTGGGGCCATCAACGGATGGGCGGCCGGCGCCGGCTTCTACCTGATGCTCACATCCACGGACATCCGCATCGCATCCGAAGAACACGCCCAATTCAAATTCGCCCTGCTGAGTCAGGGTTGGGTCGGCAACGGGCCTGGCGCGACGTTTCTGACACGCCAGGTCTCTCACGCCGACGCCATGAGAATTCTGCTCACCGACGAGGCCTTCGACGCCAAAGAGGCGCTGCGCATCAACCTGATTAACGAGGTTGTTCCCCATGGCCAGTTGATGACTCGGGCCGAAGAGATCGCCAATCGCATCGCCGGGATGCCTCCGGTTGCGGTCCGCATGATGAAGGAGTTCTCTATCAGGTTCCGGGATATCCCAATCTCAGAGGCCTGGAGGGTCCAAACCCTCTATAACACCCTGTTGACCCAGCTCACCACCGATGGGGACGAAGGCCGAAAGGCGTTCTTGGAGAAAAGGCCGCCCGACTTCACCGGCGGTATACGCCCCAAAGCTCCAGGGTTCCCAGAATTGAGTCCAGAGGAACGGGCGTTGCTGGACGAGACCCGCAGAGAATTGTACGGGTAACCGCTTTTAGCTTATCCTTGTTCCAGACAAATTTCGGGAGGCAGGAAATGCCATACGTAGACAACTCGGGCGTCAGCATCCACTACCACGTTGAGGGCGAAGGTCCGCCTCTAGTCATGCAACATGGCCTTACCAACAGCCTCCAGACCTGGTACGCCTATGGGTTCGTCGAGGAATTAAAGAAGGGATACCGGGTGATCCTGGTGGACGCCCGCGGCCATGGCCGCAGCGATAAACCCCACGACCCTAAAGACTATGACCTGAAGCTACGGGTGCGCGACATCCTGGCGGTGATGGACGACCTGGACGTGGACAAGGCCCACTATATGGGTTATTCCATGGGCGGCCGCATCGGCTTCGGCCTGGTGGTGCATGCCCAAGACCGGTTCCATTCGCTGATCCTTGGCGGGATGGGCGCCGACACCGTCAATTCCGATACCCCGCCCCAAGACCGGATCAACACTCTGCGGCAGGGAATGGCACACTACGTGTCCGAAGCTGAGGTCAAGGAAGGCCCCATCGAGGCCGGACGCAGGGAACGGCTGCTGGCGAACGACCCTGAGGCGCTGATCGCCGCGACCACCGCGCCCAGGGGCACCGACGGCGTGGCGAAGTTGCTACCCGGCTTGAACTTGCCCTGTCTGCTCTACTGCGGAGACGCTGACGGGTTTTACCCCGGTTCCAAAGCCGCTGCTGAGGCGATCCCCAATTCGGTTTTCGTGACATTGCCCGGATTGAACCACGGCGAGGCATCCCGCGCCGGCGAGTTGGTCCTGCCTCACGTCACTAGATTCCTCGAACAGGCCGCTGCAAAGGTAGCCGCCGGCGTCTAGCCATCTTTAGGGTTGGTTAGCCCTCAAATGGGCTGGCATTTCCGGCAAGCCCATCAGTGAAACCACCTTATAGGTAAACAAAAAGCCCCGACCATTATGGGCCAGGGCTTTTTTCGTCTCTGAAGTAGCGGTCTAACGAACTGATATTCGGTTACAGAAGGCCACCGTGGAAGATAGCGGTCTGCTTACGATAGACTTGGAGGCGTTGGCGTGCGGTTTCAACCACAAATACCCGGCCTTCATCGTCTACTTCTACAGCGATCGGTCCGTTGAACAGCTTCTCTCGCTCCATCAGACCCTGCGCCCTTTCTCTGCCCCTCATCATTCCTGGGTCCAGTTCTAGCCGCTCCCGGCCCCACTTGGACAGGGTCGCATCGCCAGTCATCTGGGTAATATAGTTGCCCTCGGCGTCGAACACCTGAAGACGGTCGTTTTTGAAGTCGGTGACGTAGATGATTCCATCCTTGTCGACAGCGACTCCAGAGGGCCGGTTGAACTCTCCATCACCCTTTCCAGAAGAGCCAAACTCCATCAGGAACCGGCCGTCCCGGTCGAATTTTTGAATCCGGTCATTTCGCCAATCGGCAACGTACACGTCGCCATTACGGTCGATCTCTATGCCCCAAGGATAGTTGAACTCGCCATCACCGTTGCCGTTGTGGCCCCATGTGGATATAAATTCCCCATCTTTAGTGAATATTTGAATCCGATGGTTCGCGCTGTCCACTAGATAGAGCCTATCCTCGGCATCGAACGCCAGCCCGGCCGGGCGGTCTATCTCACCTTCTTGGTCTCCAAGGCTTCCCCACTTGCCGGTACAATTCCCGTCCTTGTCAAACACGGAAATCCGGTTGAGCCATTCATCGGATACGTAGGCGATGCCTTCCTTGTTTAGAGCGATCGATGTAGGCCACATGAAGCTTCCGTCTGGGGCAGAATCGTCCGCTCCT
>VFHG01000097.1 GCA_009392075.1 SAR202 cluster bacterium | reverse complement strand
GAAGTCCCCACCGCTGCCAGAACCAGCGGAAGTTGCCCGACGCCATATGGCTAAGGTGGCGGCGGATGCTCCACTCGCTCCAGCCCCAATTGTCGGATTCGAAATCCAGTTGATCCTCGCTCAGTCCGGCCACCTCAGACGCGGCCGTCCGGTACAGTTCAGACTTGAACTGAGGAAATAGTAGGACTGCCGGGGAGTCGTCGCTAATTCGCTTTGAAGTCATGGATGTTCGCTAGAGCCCCTGCCAAAAGCGGCGCTCTTCGCCCCGGACGAAACGGCCAAAGCCGGGGTCGGGGAAGTGGCCGGCCGAGACCAATGTCCCTTCGGCTTCCAGCATGTCGATGACGGCGTGCCTGGTCGAGCGGGCCATGTCTGGGATTATGTCGAACTCAGGACACCAATCGGTGTAGTGGGCTTGGATCGGGCTGTGGGCCACATCGCCCAGAATGAATGCGTGCTCACCTTTGGAAGTCACCCGGATGGACGTGTGACCGGGCGTATGGCCGGGGGTTGGGTAGGTGGTAAGTTCTGGCGTTATCTCGTACTCGCCGTCAATCAGGTCCATCACTCCGTTCTCTTTTAGTGGTAGGACCTGAGGGACCACGTATTCAACCGTGTTGATGTTCTCAGGCTTGGTCCAGTAGTCCCAATCTTTCTGAGGCACCAGAAACCTGGCGTTGGGGAAGTTGGGCTTTCCGTCGGTGTAGTTCCAGCCCACGTGGTCGGGATGGACGTGTGTGAAGACCACGATGTCCACCGCCTCGCGGTCGATCCCTTTCCTTTTCATGTCGTCCAAGAGATAGCAACCTTCGCCCTGCATACCCGTGTCCACCAAGATCAGCTTGCCAGAGGAGCGGATGGCCAGCGAGCCCCAGCGGTGGTAGCCGTTTTCGTGGTCTGCCATCAGTTCTGGATATTCGTTCCATTGCTCGATCGTGGTATGGGGAAAGGCCACGAACGGCGACCTGATGGGCAGGTTGTCATTGAGCGAGATCAGTTCGGCGTCGCCGACGTTGACTATGTGTTTAAGCATTTTTCTCTCCGTATGGGCCAGTCGTAAAACCTAAAGCTCGAAGGTCTTTCTGAAGATGCTGGGTGAGCCGGAGCCGTGGCTGATCAGAGCGCGCATGTCGGCGTTCTTGGGGTCGGCGTCCAATTGGGCCTCCCACTCTGGAGTCTGAGAGACGTTCTCGTTCTCAAACTCGTAGACCACCGAATACAAGGGGTCTTCGCCGCGCACAGTCTTGAATCTGCGGCCCCGGATGCAACCAGGCACCTTTTCGAAATTGGGCACGAAGGTCGAGTTGTACCACTGGTTCCATTTCTCAGTTCGTTCGACGGGGATGTTCATGCGGCCGATCTGTAGCGCCGGGGCCATGCCGCTGTTCTCCATCTCACCGGAGACCGAGTCTGGGAAGATCATCTGGTAGAGTGGGTTGAAGAAATTCTGGCCAATGAGCGTCGGCCCCATGGTCTCGCTCCACTTGGACTTGGTACGCTTGGTAAAGCCGTCACCCAGGACCGCGGCGGGGCTTTCCAACTCGTAGCAGGCCAGGTGCTTGGGCCCGCCCTTCACCGCCTCATAGCGGGCGGCATCAAGCACGCCTGGAACCGTGAGGATCTCAGCGATGTGTTCTTCGTTGTACCAGCGGTTGAACTCGTCTTCCTGGTCTTCGGGAACGTCGCACCAGACCATAAGCAGTCCGGTCCCTTTTTTGGCGGGCATTTTGTCTCCCATCTGTCGTCGGTATTCTTGCCGCAAACACTATATCCCAGGTTGACGTAACGGGGAACACGGGAAAGGCATCTGGCGTAGTATTAGGCGTTGCCCGAACCAGAACGCATTCGAAGGACCCAGCCATCGCAGCCCCTACCGAGAATCCAGCTAAACCAGGCCGCCGCATGTTCTACGGATGGTTCATCGTGGGTGCGGCGGGCCTGGTGGTCTTCAGTAGCGGACCCGGCCAATCTTATGTGTTCTCGATTTTCATCGATTCCATAATCGAGGACACCGGCCTGTCGCGCCCCGGTATCTCCGGGTTGTACATGGCCAGCACCGGCATGAGCGCTATCCTAGTGGCCATCGTGAGCCGGTTGGCCGACCTGTATGGCCCTAGGACGATGCTTGTGGCTGTTGGTCTGGGCTTCGGTGTGGCCTGTTTTGGCATGGCGACCGCCACCAACATCGTCCTGTTCTACATAGCCTTCGCTAGTCTGCGCGCGCTGGGGCAAGGGTCGCTGAACATCAACTCCATCCTGCTGGTGAACCAGTGGTTCGTCTCGCGGCGGGGAAAGGCCATTGCCATGATGGGCCTGGGAGCGGTCATGTCCAGCGCCATATTCCCTCCCTTTGCCAGGTACCTGATCGTGAACTTCGGCTGGCGGGAGGCCTATGGCGTGATCGGGGTGGTAGCTATCGCCTTGATCATCCCAGTGACTCTCTTGGTGGTTAGAAACCGTCCCGAAGACCTGGGACTGCACCCGGACGGTTCATCTGAGCCTCCGGTCTCCGAGACGCGGCAGGCGGCTTCCGGTTTAGTGAGGAACCGAGGGGTCTTCAACTCGATGGATTTCTGGTTATTGGCGTTGTCGCTGGGCACGCCGGGCCTGGTCTCCACCGCGCTAGTCTTCCACCAGACCTCGATCTTCGAAGAGAAGGGGCTGAGCGCCACCCTGGCCGCTGGAGTGTTCGTGATTTTTTCCGGTTCTTCGGCCGTCAGTTCGCTGCTGGCCGGATTCGTGGTGGACCGCATCGGACCCAAGTACCTTTACGCCTTTTCCATGGTGTCGCTATTGGCCGCGTTGGTACTGGTGGTGGCTGTGGATTCCGTATTCATGGCGGTGGTCTACGTGCTGGTGATGGGAGTTGCCGGAGGTGCGCACCACATAGTGCAGGGTGTCATCTGGGCCCATTACTACGGACGCCACGGTCTAGGCCGGGTCCAAGGGTCGGCCATGACCATCAACTTCTGCGCATCGGCGATCGGACCGCTGCCCCTGGCCATCTTCCACGATTTGACCGGCACCTACACCTTGGGCGTGGTGGTGATGATGGCCCTGCCGGTGCTGTCGGTGCTGGCGCTGATTAAGGCGAGGCCAGGTGGTAGCTCTCCTGTGGTGCAACCGGTGGGGGAGTTGCCCCGAGTGCCGTAGGCACAGTCATCAGTCCGATTGCCGCAGATTCGGGCGTTGTGTAGAATGCGCCCAGCACGGAGGAGCAAATTCAGGGGCCATTCAACGGATATTGAGGAGACATAACATGGACCTAGGACTGAAGGACAAGCGCGCATTTGTGGGCGGCGGCAGCCGTGGTATCGGCAAAGCTATCGCCCTAGAATTGGCTCGAGAGGGCGTGGATGTGGTCATCGCATCCCGGACCAAGTCCGCGTTGGATGAGGCGGCTAAAGAGATCGAAGACATCACCGGCCGGCGGGTCATTCCCATGGTCCTTGATGTGACCTCCCGGGAAGACGTTGACCGGGTGATGGCCGAGGCGGCCAAGCAATTGGGCGGCCTGGATATCCTGGTCAACAGCGCTTCGTTGCCCGGCGGCTCCCCGGGAGCGGTCGGCCCCATAGACACCGTAGTAGATGAGGAGTTGCTGGGCGACTTTGATGTCAAGTATGTCGGCGCGCTTCGCTGCGCCAGGGCGGCGCTTCCCTACTTGAAAGAACAGCCTTGGGGCCGGATCATCAACATCAGCGGGGGCAATGCCCGGAACGCAGGCAACCTGAGCGGCGGCGCCCGTAACGTATCGCTGGTCCACATGACCAAGACCCTGGCCACCCAGGTGGGCAAATTCGGCATCACCGTTAATTGTATCCACCCCGGAATGACCCGCACCGAGCGCACAATCAGCTTGATGGAGGCCCGCGGAAAGGAATTGGGAATGAGTCCCGCGGACGCAGAGGCCCACGATTTCACTGATGGATCGCCCCGGACCAACCACATCAACCGGATGGTCGACGCTTCAGAGATCGGCTATCTGACGGCCTACCTGGCATCGGACAAATCGTGGGCCGTGACGGGAGAGGTCATAATGGCCGGCGGCGGCACCGGGAATGCGGTCTACTACTAACGGCCCCAAATACTGCCCTGTAATTTTGGGGTGCGGAGCTGGAAAATGGGAGCACTGCGCCCTCTTTAGGTGTTCAACTGACCCATGGCGACAAACGACCAATCAGAACTTGACCAAGACATAGCCGAGGTCCGCCGCAGGGTGGAAGCCCTGGCTAATGACATGCGCGGCCTAGGCATGGAACTTCGGTTATCTGCGGAGGAGTACGGTTCCGATCGTGACTCCGACGGGACCATCACCCGCACCGTGACTTTTAGTTTTAAAATTTCCCAGCAAGACTGAAGCCGAGATGCTCTGTTTCCCCTGACGCCAGAGAAGGGGTTGCTACCCCTACCAAAGTACCTTGCTGGCTAGGCGCGCTCCCTCGACCATCGCTTCCAGTTTGGCCCAGGCGATCCTGGACTCCACCCGCCGTCCCCAGGCCGATGTCCCGAATCCGCAGTCGCTGCCCACCATCATGTTCTCTTTGCCAACCACTCCGGCGTAGCGGACGATCCGCTCGGCGACTAGTTCAGGGTGTTCGATGAAGTTGGTGGTGGTGTCGAGGACTCCGGGGATGATCACCTTGCCATCGGGAAGTTTCACGTCCTCCCAGACTTTCCACTCGTGGGCGTGGCGTGGATTCGCGCCTTCGAAAGAAATTGCCTGGGGCGGCGCCTTCAAGACAATGTTTACGATCTCCCTCAAGGGCACATCGTAATGGTGTGGCCCCTCGGTGTTCCCCCAACAAAGATGAAGCCGCATGCGGTCGGGCGCTAGGCCGGCCAGGGCGTATTGCAGGACTTCTACATGCATCTCCACTACTTTGATGAACTCTTCCTCACTCAGGTCCGAGAACTGGGTGATCCTGGTCATCGCAAGGTCGGGACAATCGATCTGGAGCAACAGGCCGGAGTCGACTATGGCTTTGTAGTCATCTTTCATGACTTCGGCCAGCGCGTACAGGTAGGCTTCGTCTGACGGGTAATGCTCGTTGACTAGGAAGTTGGCGATCACTCCCGGCGATGCGGCGGTCATGAACACCTCTTCGGACTGCACGCCTGAGGTGGCCGCCTTCAGCCGCTCGATGTCCCGCTGCACAGCGCCTTTGTCTTTCCATTCGATGGGGCCGGTGCAGGCTGGCCAGGGTATGGTGGCCGATGAGGAAACGCCGCTCTGGGCGGCAAATTCAGGGAAGTCCAACATGTCTTTTCGCGGACGGGCCCGTAGCAACTGCTCGCCGTCGAAGCCGGTCAACCGGTCCTTCACGTAGGTGGCGTATTGGACGCGGCCCTGTTCTCCGTCATTGATGACATCGACCCCGATGGCCGCCTGTTTGGCCACCACATCAGCCACACCCTCATCCACGTGGGTGCGAAACTCCTCCGCTTCACCTGCCTTAGGGTCCAGCCTGGAGCGTAGGATCTCCTGTAGTTCAGGCGACCTGGGCAGGCTGCCGGTGTGGGTCGTAAGAATCCGTGATTCGCTTCGTTTCATGGGGGTTTTCGCTCCTGATACGTGCCTGCCACTGCAGGTGCACGGATTGTACATGGTCTCTGTTTTTAGCGCACGTAAGCAACGCTGATGAAAGGAAACGTCTGGGAAAAGATAGGGATGGTCGGGGCGTTCGGTGGAGGGGGAGCCGTTGTAGAGGGATCCGGGCTAGGCGAGGAGTTCTTTGACTCTAGTCACAACCTGCATCAGGCTAAAGGGCTTGTTGATGTAATCGTCCGCGCCCTGTGACATTGCATGGCGGCGGCTGTCTTCATTACTTATCGAAGACAACATCACCACTTGAATGTCCTGTAATTTAGGGCCTGATTTTATCTCCTGACACACCTCGTACCCGTTTTTATTGGGCATCATGATATCCAGGATCAAAAGGTTGGGTTTGGAGTCGCGGATCATCGACATTGCCGCACCCCGTCCCCCGCCGTTGCTACGTCAAAACCTTCTCGATTGAAGACGAAGGCCAGGGACTGGACGATGTTTGGTTCGTCGTTGACGACCAATATTTTCTGACCCAGCAAAGTTCCCCCCTCCTTAGGCGCCGATCAGGTCCCATCGGAAGGACTAATAGGGCACGATTCTTCAGACTGAAAAAACCAAGAGAATCCGAGGCCACGGCATACAGTTCGGGCTACATTTATTCATATGCAGATTATCAAGGCCGCCTGGGAATACAGTGTGAGAAAGGTGTGAATTGGGTGAGGGAGTCGATTTGATTAGCATTGAAGTGTGGGAAACGCCGGCGCAATGTAGTGATTCCGGAGAAGGACAGGCCTAGCTCTTCTTGGTCTTTTCTTCGTAGCCTCTGGGAGTAATCACCTTTCCGCCGTGGAGGTAGGTGGTGGAGTTGCCGATGACTACGATGGTCACCATATCCACCGATTTCGCGTCTTTCTCCAGGTCCTGAAGGCTGGTGATCTTGACCCGCTGGCCGGGACGGAAAGCGTCACCGACGATGCCGACCGGGGTGGTCCCGGGCCGGTGTTTCAGCAGTATCTCCCTGGCTTCTAAGAGCTGGCTTTGCCGTCGTTGGCTGCGCGGGTTATAGAGCGCCACCACGAAATCGCCCTGGCCGGCTGCCTCCAAACGTCCCCGAATCTTCTCCCAAGGGGTGAGCAAGTCGCTCAGACTGATGGCGCAGAAGTCCTGCATCAAAGGCGATCCTAGGACTGCCGCCGCCGCCTGCATGGCCGAAACGCCGGGCACTGTCACCACTTCCGGACTTCGGCCGTCCCAGTCCCGGTCAGTGAGCACCCGGAAAACTGGGCCGGACATGCCGTAGATACCGGCGTCCCCGGAAGACACAACGGCCACGGTCTTTCCCGCGTAGGCCGAGTCCACTGCCGCGGCCGCGCGTTCCAACTCTTGACCCAATTCCATAGAGACCACATCTTTCCCAGCGATCAGACCGTCGATCTGCTCTATATAGGCTCGGAATCCGACGATGACATCGCTTTTGGCCAGGGCGTTGTTCGCGGCTGGAGCCAAGTATTCGGCGTCTCCAGGCCCGATGCCTACCAGGTATATCTTTCCGGTTTTTTCCGGTTGGTTGGTCATTGGATTGTGCTCGCTTATTTTTAGGGATTTCCTGTGAAATCTTTTCGGGCGATGGCGATCGTAGCCCGCGTCGTCTTTTCCCTGGTCACCAGTAATTCGTTGGCCCCGGCGGTCAACAGGGCCGCCGGCTCGGCCACACCCCAGACACCGACCAGCCCGTGAGCCCGCTCGGACTTGGAGGTGATGGAGCCGGGATTGGTCTCAAATACTCCGTTCAGTTCATCGGCCTGCAGGAAGGACAATGGCACCCCATGACGTTCGGCCAGTTGCTCCAGCCCTGGTTCGCCCCGCTTGATCTCGGCGGTGGCAATCTCAGCCAGGCATTCCGCGGACAATCCGTTTTCCCGCAAGGCTTCTGCCAACAGCGATTCTAGTTCCTCGACCGGCACTCCTCTGCGGCAGCCCATGCCAATCACCAAACTCCGGGGCCGGTAGACCACGGTGATCTTGTCCGCCAGCAGCGTTTCAAGATCGCCGGTTGTATCGCTGATTATCAGTGCCGTGGCACAGGCCGAGGCAGCCAGGTCCTCCAAGGTTGCGTAGACCGCGATGTTTTTCGGCAGTGGCGTTCCATCAGGCCACCAACCGGGTTCTCCGGCCCCCTGCCAGATACCGATGGGCTGGCCGTTAATCACTGCGGCGCTGGCGCGGGTGATAGTTGTTGAATCAGCTTTAAGCCGCCAGCCGAACTCCCTGCCCAACAGGTCCACGGCCAAGGTGCCCGAGGCATGGGAGGCCGACGTTACAACCGCTCTGGCCCCAAGACAGACGGCCACTTCCCGGGCCAACTGGTCGGCCCCGCCCACATGTCCGGAGATAAGGCTGACACAGAAGCTGCCGGCGTCATCGACACAGACCACTGCCGGGTCTACCTGTTTGCTTTCCAACAGCGGCGCCAAGAGCCGGATAGAGGCCCCGGCGGATAGGAACAAGACCAGGCTGGAATACTCGGCGAAGGCCCGTTTCACCACCGGCCTCAAGGGCAATTCAAAGGTCTCGCCGGAATCGGCATCTTTGCGAAATCGGCGGTCGATAAAGAGTGTGTGATCGCGGTCCAACGACCCCGCCAGCGTCCGCGCCATCCTGGCCCCGTTGTGGGTTAGCGCGATGATCGCTGTCTTTTCGGGGGCGTTATTCGTTTCTGTTGCCACTGGCCTGGGTCCCCGAGCCCTTCCGGTATCGGTGGGTGTAATCCGAGGAATACAGGTGAGAGACCGCGCCCGCCGCGTCCAATCCGGGGTCCACGGCGTCGCCCACGATAATCAGCGCCTGCAGGGTGATCTTGGCCGCCCGTACCTTGCCGGCGATGTCTTTCAGCGTGCCGCGAATAACCAGTTCATCGGGCCATCCCACTCGGTAGACCACCGCCACTGGGGTGTCCTCGGTGTAGCCCGCGGAAGTGAGTTCGCGTACTACCTTGGTCATCCGGGTGATGCTCAAGAAGATGACCATCGTGCAACCGTGGGCAGCCAGGTCCTTTAGCTGCTCGCCTTCGGGCATGGCGACCCGGCCTTCCATGCGGGTAAAGATCACCGTTTGGGATTTCTCCGGGACCGTTAATTCAGACCGGAGCACCGCGGCGGCGGCGAAGGCGGCGCTGACACCCGGGATGATCTCAAAATCGATGTCTTCTTTGTCTAGAATGCGCATCTGTTCCAGGATGGCCCCGTAGATCGATGGGTCGCCGCTTTGGACTCTGGCGACAGTCTTGCCCTCGCGAACGGCGGTCAATTCGAGTTCCATGATCTCGTCAAGGTTCAGCTCTTTACTGCCGATGACCTGGGCGCCCTCTTTGGCGAATTCCACGATCTCCGGAGGCACCAGAGAGTCGGCGAAGATCACCAGGTCGGCCGACTCGATTATCCGCTTGGCTTTCAGTGTCAGCAGTTCCGGGTCTCCGGGTCCGCCGCCGACTATATAGACCTTGCCTTTGGTATCAATCATTTAGTGTGGTCCTTTGAGTTTCCCTTCACGATCAGAAGGGAGAAGTAGTCCATATCCTCATCAGTGATTTTTGTGATGTCGCGGATAATCTTTTCGCGATCGGTACTGGCCCGGCTCACGTAGGTGCTCTGCCCAGTCAACCCCAGTCCTTCCAAGTCAGCCAGTGTTTTCACGATGTTGGGGCTGACTTTCATCAATACTACCGTATCGAAATTCGATGTGGCTTCGGACAGGTCGTCCAGCCCGTAGGCCGCCGGGAGGATGGCCAGACGCTGCCCGTGGGTTACTAGGGGGACCCCCGAACTTGCCGCGGCAGCCATCACCGATGATACACCGGGAATGATCACCACGGGTGCCTCCTGACACAATTCTTGAACCCCGGCCAGCACATAAGAAAAGGTGCTGAACAGCATGGGGTCGCCCTCAGTGAGGAATGCCACGTCCTGACCTTTTCTCAGCTTCTCAGCCACCATTTCCGAGGCTTCCCGCCAGACCTGGGCTGCGCCTTCGGCATCGTCGGTGGGGAAGGGCGCCCGCAGTATCTCCTGCTCCGGTTTTACGTAATCTTTGACGATGGTCAGGGCATAGCTGTCACGCCGGTTGGCTGCTTGCGGCACGCAGATGACCGGAGCCTTTTGCAGGGCCTTCAGCGCTTTCAGGGTTATCAGATCCGGGTCGCCGGGGCCAACGCCGATGCCGTAGAGGCAGCCAAATTCGGTGGGATCCTGAGTCATACCGGCCGCCTAGTTTCCGCGCCGGCCGGAGACGATGAACACTGGGTTCAGAGATTCCAACCGAACGGCGCCGTCAGGCATCTCTTTGCCGCGGGCTGAGGCGACCTGGGTGAGTTCGGCGTTCACGCCTAGTTTCTTCAGCAGTGCGTAGGCTTCGTGGGTGCGTTCCAATACCGCCAGATTCACCACGATGCTACCGTCCGGGTTGAGACGCGATACGGCGTACTCCAATATTACGGATAGGTTGCCGCCGCTGCCGCCGACGAAAACCGAGTCGGGACTCGGCAACGGTTCCAGCGCATCGGGGGCTTCCCCGGAAACGATGTGGATGTTTTCCGATCCCAGTTCTGCCACGTTGGCTTCCAATAACGGCAGAGAATCGTTGTCGCGCTCCACGGCGTAAACCTGGCCGTTGTGGGCGATCAGTGCGGCTTCCACCGAGATCGACCCCGTGCCCGCGCCGATGTCCCAGACCACGCTGTCTTGGCGGAGGCCAAGGGAGTACAGGCTGACCGCGCGCACCTCCCGCTTGGTAATCTGGCCCTTGTTGGGCCGTCTCTGCTCGAAGGCGTCGTCAGGCAAACCCAAGGAACGGCCCACGTTCGGAGGGTCCTTAACCATTGTTGGGCGTTCCCGACGTCGAGACCAGAGGGATGCCGTCCGGAGAGGTCGATCCGTAGCCCAGGAGGGTGCCATCGAAATCGAAGCACATGGCATCTACTATGAGCTTGCCTGCATTGTCGCCCAGCAGTTTGTGGCTCTCGTCGCAGACCATCTGGCTCATCAGGCTGAACAGAGAGAGCTGACCGTTGGCCAAGGCAATCTCTCCGAAGTGTCGGCCTGACGTAGTTGCCGCCATCTCTTTCTGCAAAGCTTTTGACGCTCCGCACTGTCCGGCCAAACCAGCTAGGAAGGTGGTGTCCACTTTGTTGCCGGCCACATGGGTCACGAAATAACCCTCGGCCATCTTGGAAAATTTGCCCACCATACCGACGTGAGTGGCCCGAGCTATCCCCCGGGCAACGCAGCGTTTGAGGGCGGCCCCGCTAAATATGCCCACACCGACGTAGGCCATGTCCGGTAGGTCTAGGTGGTTCTTGGTGAAGGCCTCGCTCTGGAGACCGGTGGCCAACACCATGTGATCAAGGTTGTTGGTGCCGGCGACATCTATTGCCAAGTTCACGCTGGCCCGCCAAGCGGCGGTTGAGTAGGGTTGGACCACGCCGGTGCTACCAAGTATCGAGATGCCGCCGATGACGCCCAGGCGCGCGTTGGTGGTCTTCAAGGCGACCTCTTCGCCGGTAGGCACCGAGATTTCCACGATGATGCCCTTGCCGGAGTCTAGGCCGTGTTGTTTGGCGGCTTCCAGGGCCGACTCGATGATCATCCGCCTCGGTACCCGTGTCACCGCCGGCTCGCCCACGGGGATTCCCGTACCGGGGAAGGTCACTGTGCCGACGCCGATGCCGCCTTTGATGATGACGCCTTCTTCGCTGGGGGGGCCTAGAGAGATTGTGGCGCAGATCTCGGCGCCGTGGGTCGCATCTGGGTCGTCGCCTCCGTCCTTGATCACCGAGCAGAGGACTTTCTCGCTGCCGGGAGTCCGGTCTATCCACTCGCAACGGTTCAGGATGAACTCAACATC
>VFHG01000096.1 GCA_009392075.1 SAR202 cluster bacterium | reverse complement strand
ACGGCGACCTGGAATCCCTGGACCGCGCCGTGAACGGGCTGGGCATCCCAGTCGACCGGGCCATCTCCGCCGAAGGGGCCGGCTATTACAAGCCCCACACCGGTGTCTACCAGCATGCCATGAAGGAGCTTGGATTGCCGGGGGAGCAGGTGCTCCACGTTGCCGCCCACGCGTGGGATATCCGAGGAGCCAGGGCAGCCGGCATGGCCGGGGCCTACATCAATCGCTACGGTATTCCCTACGTTGACGCCGACGGCTCGCAACCGGACCTCGAAGTGCTGGGATTGGTGCAACTAGCCGATCAGCTATCAGAGATCTAACAACTAAAACCCGGATGTCCCTGAAGTGAGGAGGAAGTAGTGTCGACAAGGTTGGGCATCGAATTGGAGGTGGAGCCCGCGTTCACCGCGCGCGCCTACCGGGCCAGGAACATCGTCTGCGGGCAGTACGGGTCCTGGGCGGCCGAGATGCACATGTTGCGCATGAGCGTGGTCAGTTATTTCCAGTGCGCAGAGTCCGTATTGGACCATTTGGCCCACGGCGTCGGACGCCTGGCTGAAGAGAGCCGTCAACGCAGCCCCCGGTTTTCCATCAATTGCCTTGGAGTGGCCGACGGCCGGAACACCGAAAACGGGACCGGGGACCGGGGAAATATCTTCATGGATTTCCAGCAACCCGACTCCAACCATTCTCTGACCATTCTCCACCGCGATGCCGTAGCCATGGTGGAGGCCCTCCCCGGCGCGGAATTGCCACCGGAGACCGGCGACTTCCATCCCAAGATCAACCTCATGGAGTACGCAGATCTGCCTCCCACAGTCATGGCTGACGCCTGTGAATTCGCCAAAGGCGTGGCCATTGACGTTGGCGTCCCCTCCGTGGCCCGTGCCTGGCGGCTGGTGTTGCTGCGATATCACTCGGAGGCCGCCGGCGACGACTGGAGCCACGGCAGATGGGCGTCGGACATCCGTTGGGAGTACCTGTCTAGCTACGTGCTTTAAGCTTCTTAGGGGAATTTACCCCCTCAGCTGGCACCCATTCTCCCTCTGCGTTATCATGCTCTCAATTCGCAGACTCCAGGCCAACAAGCACGTTTCAAGAGAGGAGACCGGGTTATGAAGACCACCGCAAAGCTACGCCAGATGATAAATTCCGACAGCCTGACCGTTGCGCCCTTCGTTCTTAACGCATTCCATGCCAAGATTGCCGAGTCGGTGGGGTTCCAGGCCGTTTACATGACCGGGGCGGGCACATCCGCCGAGCGGGGATTTCCCGACGTTGGCCTGCTGACCATGACTGAGATGGTCTCCAACGCCAAATATATCGCCGGAGCGGTGGACATCCCCGTCATCTGCGACGCAGACACCGGCTATGGCAACCCCCTGAACGTCCAGCGCACCATCCGCGAGTACGAAGCAGCGGGCGTGGCCGGCGTGCATATCGAGGACCAGGTGTTCCCCAAGAAGTGCGGCTTCTTCGCCGGCAAGCAGGTCATCCCACAAGAAGAAGCGGTGCAGAAGATCAAGGCTGCTCTGGATGCGCGCACCGACCCGGATTTCGTGGTTATCGCCCGCTGCGACGCCTACGCTGTCACCGGTTGGGAAGACACCGTCAAGCGTTCCCACGCCTACATCGAGGCCGGCGCGGACCTGGTGTTCGTGGACGGCATCAAGAGCCGCGACGACATCGAGAACTACGCCCGAGACATGTCCACCCTGCCCCGGATGTACAACGGAGACCTGGCCAACACCAAAGAGATGGATGCCCTCGGCTACAAGGTCATGATCTGCGGCAGCACCATTTGGCTGATCTATAAACAACTCAAGGACTCGTTCACCGAGTTGATGGAAGACGGGGCCGTGAACCCCGATCGCTACGGCACCCGCTGGGACGTGGCCGGGCTGATGGGACTGGACGAAGTCTACGAGTTGGAGCAGAAGTACGGCGTAACCGAGGCGCCGGTGGCTTAAGCGGATTCAATAACAGCGTCTAAATGGTCCTGTGGAGGATAAATGCCCAAATATCTAATTCAGGGGAGTTATACCCATCAAGGATTGTCCGGCTTGGTGTTTAATCCTGAAGACCGTTCGGGCGTGATTAAGGACTTGGTCGAAAGTGTTGGCGGCCAGATAATAACCTTCGACTATTGCTTTGGCGACTACGATTTCGTGGGCGGGTTCGAGTTTCCCGACAACACTACCGCGGCAAGTCTCGTGATGGCCGTTGCCAGCACAGGTTAAATAACCAACGCTAAGACAACGGTATTGATTCCGATTGCAGACGGCTTTGCGGCAGCCCAGAAAGCCAGGGAGATGACCTATCGCGCACCGAGGCAGTTAAAAACCGAATTTGCTCCGCCTAATTCGGGATCAGGGTCATGACCTCTCTGGAGAACCGTTCCATGTTTTCCTGCAGCTCCGGCACGGTGCTGCCCTGAAGCCCGATGATGAAGTTGGACACGCCCAGGTCCTGATACTGACGGAGGTCGGCGGCTATCTGCTCCGGGCGCCCGTGCATCATCTCCCGGGAGCTGCCGGCTGAATCGTCAAAAAACACGCCGGTGCTGAAGGTCAGCGACACCGCGTCCTCGGGCCGCCCTGCTTCCACAGTCAGTTTACGCAGCCTCGCTATCTTGCCGCCCAGTTCCTCAGGGTCGAGGATAGCTGGGGGACGCAGTCCGATGGGCATCCACCCGTCGCCGTATTTGGCGGCCCTTCGGATGGCTGGGCCCGTGTGTCCGCCGATCCAGATGGGCGGATGGGGCTTCTGGGCTGGTTTGGGCTCAAATCCGCTATCTGATATCTGATAGTACTTGCCCTGGAACGATGGGTTCTCCTTGGTCCATAGCTCTTTGTAGAGCTGCAGGTACTCGTCGGTGACCGCCCCACGTTCCTTGTAGGTGTCCAGACCCATGGCCTGGAATTCCTCTTCCATCCAGCCTACGCCCGCGCCCAGGATCACCCGGCCGCCGGAAAGCACGTCCAGCGTGGACAAAATCTTGGCCGTGAGCACCGGGTTGCGGTAGGGGATAATCAGCACGTGGGTCCCCAAACGTATTCTCTGGGTGCAGCCCGCGATGAAATTCAGCGCGGCCAACGGCTCGTAGTAGGGTTCGTCCGGCCGGAAGGTGGCCACGCCGTCAGCGGCATAGGGGTAGAAGGAGTCGACTTTCTTGGGCAGTACGATGTGGTCGCTGACCCATACGTGGTCGTAGCCCAAGTCCTCGGCTCGTTGGGCCACGCTGCGGAGTTGTTCCGGGCCGGCCATCTCTCCGCGGCTGGGCAATGAGGTGCCAAATGTGACTGCCATCAACGTCCTCCATCTACTGGCGTGCTTGGATTATGTTTGGGGCCAGTTTAGCAGACAGATGGACAGGAGGCATCAGGAAGGTATCTCCGGGAGTTAGTGGCGTTCCCTTCTAATCACGTAGGTACCGCCGATGTAGTCGTGCCAGCCGCGTTTCTTTGGGTCCCAGAGCACCCAAATGAAGCCGATGAACATGACCAGGAATACGATCAATTTGCCCAGCACTTCACGTAGGAGGATCTGCTTCAACGAGGGCCGGTTGTCGTTGGCATCCACGACCTGTAGCCCAAGCATCATCTTACCCGGGGTCTGTCCAAGCTTATAGGTGAAGATCGTATGGTAGCTAAAGAATATCAGTGGGAAAATGCCGGGGATATCGATCAGCGCGATGATGATTCCGCTTGCCATCATTGGGCCAACAACATCGACTACGGCGGCGGCGGCGCGCGTCATGAAGCTGACGTACTTGGTGTCTGCGTTGACGCCCTCGTGTTCCGCGCCGCAATTGGGGCAGTAACCCACTCCCTGGCGGAGGCGGGCACCGCATCTGTGACAAGGAAATGTGCTAGCCGACTGGGCCCATGGCCCATCAGGCCTGTCGGACGGTCCTTTGCCCGTCTGTTCTTCCGCCGCCGTAACGGGCGGGCAAAGCGCGCAGGACCTGGTAGACGGGAAGAAATGCTCACTGCAGAGAGGAGTGACGCCGCATTGGTCGCAGTGGAGAGCTGCTTCTCTGGCCACCGGCACTCCGCAGGCTCGGCAGTAAGGTAGATAGCCGTCCCTGAATTCCAGCGGGTCGTGTGCCTGCTCGATCTTCTCGCCACACTGACCACACGCGGTGGCTCCGGGCACAACGCCAGTGCCGCAGTTCCCGCAGAACAGGTTTTCAGAGACTTCGTCCAGATTTTGTTCCGCCATCGGTCTTCCCCAATCGCCTTAGGTAAACGCTCCTTATATAGACTACTACGAATCGCAGATTTCGGATGCATCCAGCGCAAGTTGAGCCGTCCACTTGGAATGGAATTGAATGCGGTTATACCCTGTGCTAGTCTGGACATTAGAAGAGGTCGTAGCGGAGCTTTAAGGAATGACGGAAAAAGTGGTCGTGGCCATGAGCGGAGGAGTGGATTCCTCTGTTGCCGCTCTGCTGTTGCAGCAGCAGGGCTACGACGTCGTGGGCGTCACCATGAAGCTCTACAACCTAGACGGCGAGGATCTGCCGCAAAATTACCAGGGTTGCTGCACTCTGGACGATGTTGAAGACGCCAGGTCCGTCTGCCGCCGTCTGGGCATTCCCCACTACGTTCTGAACACCCAGCGGGAGTTCCAATCGCAGGTGGTTGATTACTTCACCGCCGAGTACCAACTGGGCCGGACGCCCCACCCCTGCATCGCCTGCAATGACAAGATCAAGTTCAGCCACCTGATGGAACGGGCCGCCGTATTGGAGGCCGACTACGTCGCCACGGGCCACTACGCCCAGATCGAGCGCGGTCCCGACGGGGTTGTGCTGAAGAAGGCCGTTGACCTGTCCAAGGACCAGTCTTACGTGCTGTTCGGCATGGGTCAGGAACAGCTTGAACGGACGTTGATGCCCGTGGGCGCATACCCTAAGTCCGAGATTCGCCAGATGGCTGAAGACGCCCAATTGCTGAACGCCGCCAAGCCTGATAGCCAAGACATCTGTTTCATCCCCTCGGGCGATTACAAGTCCTTTCTCAAGAAGCGGCTGACCACCGTCCCAGGCGACATCGTAGAACAGGATGGCACCGTTGTGGGCCGGCACGAGGGCATCGAGTACTTCACTATCGGACAAAGGCGCGGTCTGGGAATCTCCGGTGGGGAGCCACGGTTCGTGTTGCAGATCGAGCCGGAGTCGCACCGGGTGATCGTTGGGCCGGAAGAGGCCCTGATGCAGGACGAGATGTTCGTTTCAGCCGTGAATTACCCGTTGGGGAACCCGCCCCAAGGGCCGGTGGACGTCAACGTTAAGATTCGTTACAAGTCGCACGAGGCCCCGGCGGTGCTCCACCCGCACGGCGACGGCGCCATAGTCCGGTTTACACGGCCTCAGAGGTCGGTAACTCCCGGACAAGCTGCGGTATTCTATCAGGGTGATGTGCTGTTGGGCGGTGGGACGATAGAGCCCGGCGTGAAGCCTGGCGTTCCAGAGGACCAGCCCGCGGCAACTGCCTAGCACGATTTGCGAGGTGGCCGATGCCGGACCTTTCCCTGGAATCTGAGATCCTTAATAGCGGTGTTCAGTTTGTGGCTGGCGTTGATGAAGCGGGCCGCGGCCCCTTGGCCGGCCCGGTGGTCGCAGCAGCCGTGATCCTACCCCCTGACCTGACCGGCGACGAGCTCTGGCTCCAATCTCTCGACGATTCAAAAAAATTGACCCAAGCCCGGCGGGAACACGCCGCCCAAGTGGTCCACGAACACGCGCTGGCCGTCGGCGTTGGAATGGTCAGCCCCGAGGATATAGACGTCATGGGCATCGGCCGGGCAGCTTTGGCGGCAATGCTCCGGGCTGTGGGCCAACTTGCATTGCACCCCGGACATCTATTGTTGGACTTCATTCACGTTCGGGAGTGCCCCTACACCTACGACACCATCGTCAAGGGCGACAGCCGCAGCTACTCCATCGCCGCCGCATCCAATATCGCCAAGGTCACCCGAGACCGGCTGATGGTGGAGGCGGAGGAGACCTACCCTGGCTACTACTTCGCTAGACACAAGGGTTATCCCACCAAAGCCCACTTCGAGCGGCTGAACGAACTCGGTCCGTGCCCGATCCACCGCCGTTCTTTCGCGCCCGTGGCTCAGGCCAGCATGTTCTTCCCGGCGAAAAGCCGGACTTGATCACGCCTCAAGGCCGATTGGGCAAATGGGGAGAAGAACATGCCCGCCGGTACCTAGAAGGCAAGGATTACAAAGTGTCGGCCACCAACTACCGTAGCCGCTGAGGCGAGGTCGATATAATTGCATAGTTGGGTGAAGAAATGGTCTTCGTCGAGGTCAAGACCCGCCGTGGGGCGGCTTTTGGCACCCCTGAAGAATCAGTCACTGCCACCAAGTTCCACCGCCTAATCGCCACCGCCCAGGACTATCTGCAGAAGAATAGCCTGGAGCAAGCCCCATGGCGCGCAGACCTGGTCAGCATCAGCCTGGATGAGCAAGTAAAACTGCTGAGATTGGAGCACCTGGAGAATGAGGTGGAGGAATGAGGGTAGTCAGGTTGGGCAGCTGCTTACGGCTAAAACGGCGTCCCCGAGACACGAGTTGAAATCAGTGTCAGAATAAACAAGGCCGCCAGGAAAAAAGACAGAATCATGCAGCCCCATCGCGCATTCACAGAAGCAGTCTAACAATCGACTTGTGAAAAACCAGGCTCATGAACTAAGGGCATCCTCGCCCCCGGAGGTATCAGCATCGGCCGTGCCGGCGTAGTTGATGAGGGCCGCTTGGTGGCCGGCGCCGAAGCCGTTGTCGATGTTGACCACCGACACGCCCGGTGCGCAGCTATTCAGCATGCTCAGTAATGGGGCCAGGCCGTCGAAGCTGGCGCCGTAGCCGGTGCTGGTTGGCACCGCGATCACCGGGACCGATACCAGGCCCGAGACCACTCCTACCAGGGCCGCATCCATGCCTGCCACCACCACCAGCACCCGCGCTTTTTGAAGCGTAGGCACTTGGTCCAGCAGCCGGTGGAGACCGGCTACGCCAACGTCACTGACCAACGTAACATCATTTCCCATGATGGTAGCCGTCAAAACCGCTTCCTCGGCCACCGGCAGGTCGGAGGTGCCGGCGGTCACCACGGTGATGCCTACTTTTAGGGGCGTGGTCTGAGGCGTGGGGACGACGATAGCGTTGGACAGTTCATGGAACTCTGCTTCAGGAGTGTCCTGAAGCACCGCTTGGTAGGCTTCTTGGTCCGATTTCGTGACCAATACCGGGTGGCCGCGGCCCTTCATGGCGTTAACGATCTGGGCTATCTGCTCCGGCGTCTTGCCCTTGCCGAAGACCACCTCCGGCCAGCCGGTCCGTAGGGCGCGGTGGTGGTCCAACTTAGCGAAGCCAATGTCCTGGTACGGCAGGTCGCGCAACTGGTCCATGGCCGTATCCACGGTCATACCGTTGTCCTTGAACTGGACCAGTAACTCCCTTAAGCGGCTCTCTTCGATGGTGTGTTTCTCCAGTGATTCTGCAGGGACCGGTGGTTTATCCAATGGTCCCTGTGATCGCTATCCCGATTTTAGGCGAAAACGTTGTTGCCGACAAAGGGCTCCACGGCTTCTTTGACATTGGCGCCGATGGCGTTGAACTTGTTCGCCACATCGGCGGGAATGCTGGCCTTGGAGAACATGATCACCACGAACAGTTTGCCCGAAGACAGAACTCCACCGAACCCTAAGACCGACTTTATCCCGTTGGGTATGACGAAGTCATCTTGGGCGGGAATGTACGTACTGCCTACGGCCTCGGGCACATAGAAAGTGTTGTAGGTCTTCTCGGACATGTCACCGATCAACATGGGGTCGGGCCTCATGACCGAGCCGACGTCGATGCCGTATTGGGTCAGCAGCCGTGAGATCATCGAAATTTCCAGTCGTCATTGTCCCCATTGGTCGCCAACATCGGCAGGCAGTTAGTTTCGTCGCTAGGTGCCGAGCCCAAGATGCCCTGGGCGAAGCCCTGCAATCCCTGGTCCAACCGATTGTAGGGGTGGGTCTTGTAGAAACGGACCAATGCATTGGCGTTGCCGCCCGAAGAATCGGAGATGTTCTCGTAGAGGTAGCTCCCGATCTTGTTAGCCTCATCTTTCATGCTGGAAGCGCCGCCGCCCAGCGCAGTTGGCGCCGCACCCTTTCAGGTCCGCGTCTGAGAACTTGGAATAATCGAACATTTTCCTTCTCCGTTTGGCTTGGTCGATATTTGGACTGCGTAGAACAGGTTGATGGGATCAGTGATTCGGCATGGGGCCGGTCCGGCTAGAGCAATTGCCGCCGGGCCTCCTCTGTAGCTTGTTGATAGACCTCCTGGAAGGGGGTTCCGGACTCTAGGGCGATGCGGCGGACCTCATCGGGTTCCGGGGCCGCGCTGATGGCTTTCCCGTCCAACAGCTTGACCTTCACATTAATGGGGCCCATTTTAGTCTCGATAGTGACCATCTGACGGCCAGCCACGTAACGGTCCACCGGGCGGGTGCGGATGCCCAGCGTGGGGGTCTCCCGGAGAATGACCTCGGTCGCCTCCCGTTCTTTGTCCTTGCGCACCAAGACTGAAAGCAGTGTTGCCGGGCGGTTCTTTTTCATCAGGATAGGCGTATTCCAAACGTCCAAAGCTCCGATAGCAAATAATCGTTCCTGGGTGTAGCCCAACACCAAACCGGAGACATCGTCCAGGTTGGTCTCCAGTAGCACCACTTCACCCTGTTGGACCGCAGAGGCAGATTCGGCTTGGGCCAATTCGCCCAGCCAGACCCGCAGTGCATTAGGAAATCCGGCAGGATTTTTGGTGCCCAGGCCCAGACCCACACGATCCACGGCGAAGGCAGGGCGGCCAAACGCGGCCAGGGTCGTTATCAGGGCTGCTCCCGTGGGTGTGGTGAGCTCTCCGGCTTCTTCATACATCGGTTTGTCACCGATTACCGGCGCGCCGGCGGCCGCGATCAACTCCAACGTAGCCGGCGCCGGGTTGGAGTACCCGCCGGCCCAGCGCGGCGGCGTGGCGTTCCCGATCACCAGTGGACCGGCGTGGATACCATCCACTCCCAGGTATTCAAACCCGATGACGGAGCCAACCACGTCGATCAGGGTGTCCACGCTGCCCAGTTCTTCCAACTCCAAGATGTCTTGTGTTTCGCCATGCACCCGGCACTCGGCCGTCCACAACGCCTTCAAGACTTCACAAGAACGCTCGATTACCGGCTGAGATAGGCCGCTGCCTTCGACCGTCTCCAGCAATTGCCGGGGTGAGTAGCAAGTCTTGTCTTCCAACTCAACGTTTAGGTAGGTGCCCCGCATCTCGCAGCGGGTTTCCTGGCGGGCTTCCAGCCGGTAGCCGCCGACGTTGAGTTTTCCCAGCTCAGCTTCCAGGTGTTCGATGGGCATGCCCAGGTCTGTCAGAGCGCCCAGCATCATGTCGCCGCTGGCGCCGCCGATGGGTTGGATATAGGCGATACGCGTGGTTGCCATCAGACCTTCAAGGCGCCATCGTTGAGCTTCAACTGGTCGTTGAGGCTGCCGGAGCGAAGCCCGGACATATCGATGGAGACCCACAGGTAACCAATCTTTTTGATGGCCGAGACGATCTCTTTTCGCCTCTCGAAGGCGAAGTCCATCTCATTTTCGCCGATCTCGATTCGGCAGAGTCGGTCGTGATGCCTGGCCCGGACCTCCCTGAGGCCCAGTCCGCGGAGGTAGTCTTCAGCTTGCTCGACCTTGGACAGGTTCTCGACAGTTACCGGGGTGCCGTAGGGAATCCGCGAGGACAGGCAGGGTTGGGCCGGCTTGTCCCAGATGGGGATGTCCAGAATCTTGGCGATGGCCCGCACGTCAGCTTTCGTAAGCCCGACCTCTACCATTGGGCTGCGGACCCGGTGCTCCGACGCGGCCACCATGCCCGGACGGTAGTCTCCGATATCGTCGGTGTTCGCGCCGTTGACCACCCACTTGATGGATTCTTGGTCGGCCAGTTCCGTGAGTTGGGAGTAAAGCTCGGTTTTGCAGAAATAGCACCGCTGGGGCGAGTTGGCCACGTAACCTTCCCGCTCCATCTCGTTGGTGTGGATGATGCGGTGAGGGAACCCGAACCGCTCGGCAAGACTAACGGTCTCTTCCAGCTCTCGTTTTGCCAGGGCAGGAGAGACGGCGGTGACTGCCAAGGCCTTTGACCCGAGCATCCGGTGAGCTGCGACGGCGACCAGGGTACTATCGACACCGCCGGAGAAAGCCACGGCCACCGAGCCCATCTCCTGAAGGATCTGTTCCAGCGCCAATAAATGTTTCTGTGATTGGAGAGCCATTCGCACCTCCGATTGCCGGTGAGTGATTAGGTCTTTCGAACACCAGCATGATAGTTCCGTCTTATGTCGCCGTCCACCGACGAGTCAGCATCCGCAGTTCGATTGGGACAGCAATTTGGACCCAATCTCTGATAATTCCGCCTAGTCTACTCCGTAGATTCCCTCTCTGGTGGAATGGAGCAGGAGGCTGACCTGCTCTGCCGCTCCCGCTCCAGCCGCTCGGTCTGCTCAATCACAGACAGATCCTGCACTTCTAAGAGTTGCTCTAAAGCGGTTATCGTCGATTGCAACATGATTACTCCAACCCGGTCTCCGTTGTGGGCTTCTACCTGAAGTTAGGTATTTCGTTCAACGAAATC
>VFHG01000095.1 GCA_009392075.1 SAR202 cluster bacterium | reverse complement strand
CATCGAGCTAGGCGGCTGCCGCATCTATCTGACACACATCGTAAAGGTGCCCAAGGAAGGCGATGAGGTCGGCCTGTCGGCTTATCTTAAGCATGGGGCCGATTTGGTGGTCTTTGGCCATAGCCACATGGCGTTCCACGAGGAACGGGGCGGGCTGACGTTCTTCAATCCGGGCGCGGCAGGCAAGCGGCGGTTCAAGGTTGTGCCGTCCATCGGGTTGTTGGAGTTGGAGCCGGGGCGAGTTGAAGGGCGCATACTAGTTCTTTGAGGGTGGGTGATTCTACAGCGTATAGCCCCCATCCTAACCCTCTCCCGGTGCGCGGGGCTTTGCCAGACTAAGCGCAGCGATGAAGGAGACGACTGCCGTTGTGGAAGTGACGCCGAATTCTGTTTCGGCCAAGCAGGATGGTGCGCTCCATGCCAATCATCCAGCCGACGAACATGTTGGCGGCCACCAGCAAGGCGATCTGACGCCAGTTTTCCGACAGGCCCAGGTTGACCTTGCTTTGGTTGGGTGCGAAGGCTGGTAATCGCCGGATGAGCGTACTCCCGTCGATGGAGAAGGGACTTTTTCGGCGCTGCTACTGGTTGAGGCGTATGGCCTGGGCTCCTAGTTGGGGCCATGCGGCCGGAGCGGCGGCTTTTTCTAGGCGTTCCTCCAAGGGCAGGTCTTCGTCCCAGTAGTAGCCGATGAACCGCTGGCCGTTGATGCCGTCAGATGCGTCTGAAGCCAGCCAGACCACCGGCGCTTGCATCACTTGGGGATCAATCATGTTCTCGCGTTGGTGAGCGGCGTCGTCGGGGATCAGGTCTGTGCTCGCCATTCCGCCCGGAACCAGGACGTTCACGGTGACTCCGGTGCCTTCCAACTCCCGGGAGGCCATGGCGACTAACGCCTCATGGGCTGCTTTGGATGGCCCGTAGGGCGCGCCGCCTTCGCGGTACATGGTGTTCATACTGGTTGTGACGCCGATGATCCGGCCCCAGCCCTGGGCCAGCATGTGGGGCACCACGGTCCGGGTCATGTAAAAGGGGCCGCTGCTGTTCACCGCCACGACCCGGTCCCACTCTTCGGCGGGCACCTCCCAGAAGTTGTTCTTTGTCTCGCCGCCCATCAACATATTTCGGGGCGCGATGCCAGCGTTGTTGACTAGAATGTGCAGCCCGCCCAGTTCCTGGATGGTGCGTTCAATGGAACGTTCGGCTTCTCCGATGGAGGTAACGTCAACCACCTGCGCCATGACGCAATTGTCGCCGCCGATCTCCCTCATGTAGTTGGAAGTCTCGTCCAGCCATTGCTGGTTGATGTCCATCATGGACACCCTGGCCCCGGCCCTGACCAAAGCCTCTGTCATGGACCGGCCTAAACCTCTAGGACTGGCGGCCCCGGTAACGATAGCAATCTTCCCCTCAAGTGGTTTCTCTTGCATCAGATATCTCTCCGAAATATATACACTACTCAGTACAAAACTCGGCTGTGCCGACGGCGCCTATTGGGCTACGTAGCCACCGTCTATGACAAGTTCGCTGCCGGTTACGAAGGATGACTCGTCCGACGCCAGGTAAAGCACCCCGTAGGCGACATCGTCCGGCACGCCGCTCCGGCCCAATGGAACACGGGCGTTGGACTCCGCTTGCGCCGCCGGGTCGCCTTTCCGTTCGGCGGTCATCGGGGTGTCGATGGGGCCGGGGTGGACCGAGTTCACCCGGATGCCCTCAGATGCGTACTGAATTGCGGTCGATTTGGTGAAGATTCGCACCGCACCTTTAGACGCGTTGTAAACGGCTGCGACATAGGCCTGACCGGTGATGCCGGAGATGGAGGAAATATTGACGATGGAGCCGCCGCCAGCCTTGCGCATCTCCGGGATGGCCGCCTTGGTGCCAAGGAACACGCCTTTGGCGTTGACGTCCATCACCCGGTCCCACTCGGCCACGGTGATGTCCTCCAGGCCGAGCCTGGAGACCACACCGGCGTTGTTGACCAGGATATCCAGCTTCCCGAACTTGTTTACGGTCTCGGCCACCGCAGAAGTCCAGCTTTCTTCGCTGGTCACGTCCAGATGGATGTATAGGCACTCGCCGCCCAGTTCATTGATCTCGGCCTCGGTCTGCTTTCCGTCTTCGTCAAGCATATCGCCAATTACGACCTTGGCGCCCTCCCTGGCAAACAATTTTGCCTCGGCGGCGCCCATTCCCCGGGCCCCGCCGCTCACGAAGGCGACCTTATTCTCTAAGCGCATGACTTCCCCCTGCTGCTGTTTTTGTCGTGCCGATGGGAACCTGAACAGTTGGCAAGATTCTAACCGCTGGGCGCGGTTAGTCAATGGTCAAGGGGTTGGGAACGGTCGGCAGGGAGGGGAGTTGATCGCCGAAGCTAATTGCCGGAGCTAATCGATCGAGCAGACGGTGACCGGCTGCTTGCCGTTCACCGGGCCGGTGACAGTGCCGCCGCAAAGATTATTCATCCTGTCGGCGTTCACAAGGTTCCGGTCGTTGATGATCGAGCCTGAGTTGTTGATGATGCCGCCGCTCTGGCTGGATGGGTTGAAAAACCCGGCGTTGGTGAAGGACCCGTTATTGATGAGCTTGGCGAAGTCGCCGAGGACGAAATTGGAATCGGCGTCATTGTCCACGGTGCCCGAGTTGGTGAATACGGTGCCGGCCCCGTTGGTGATCAGTCCGTTGATGTTGTTGATCTTGCCGCCCGCACGATTGGGCAGAGAGTCGCCTTCATTCTTTAACTCCCTCCGTTGACGTTGATTGTCCCTCGGTTGGTGATCAACCCGGGGCCATCGCTTTGGAGCGTGCCTCCCTTGAGGTTGAGGGTTCCTTCGATCCAGATGGAGGCGCCCGGCGATTGGTCTGCGCTACTCAACGTCACCCCATCCCGGTCGGAGTCGGCCACTAGCTTTACTGACAGGTCCTTGCTGATCAACACGCGGCTGTCAAGGGGCACGAACATAGAGAACTCACCACTGCTGGATTTGGAGCCGCCGCTTGTTTCGAAGTCCAGTTCTTCAGCGCCAAGGTCTGCCGGCCACGGCACAAACAGCAATAGACCGAGCGCAAGTCCGGCCAATGCAAACATGGTTGAAAACAGCAGCAATTTCCCTTTCGCTACCATACATTCAGGTTTTCACAGGGGTCGTGCTAAGTCGAGCCTGAGGGGGCAGCGTGATCAGATGCCAGAAACGCCACTTTGTGGTCTAGGGGTTGTTCTTGAAAAATTCCCGGTTTGTTCGAAGGAATTCCCGTTGATCCGATGGCATCTTGTATTCATCGAATATGGCGTTGACCGGACAAACGGGCTCGCAGTAGCTGCAGTTGATACAGACCTCAGCATCGATGTGATACATCTCTTCTGAATCGTTGGTGGCGATGCAACGCACCGGACATACTTCTACGCAAGACGCGTCTTTAACCCCGATGCAGGGCTTGGTGATAACGAAAGTCAAAATATCCTCTTGATGGAGCTAACGGGCCGCACAAGTGATGCGCCCGATGATGTTCCGGAAGCTTTTAAGGATCGGAAGGGGCTTGGTCCCGGTTGATTATACGGGTAATTATATAGGGCCGGGCGCATGGCCTGAGCGGTCGTTGGCCCCGAATAGGTTGATGAATTGCCCGGTCATGTCGGCTGGAGCGTGGGCGGCCAGGAATAGCGCCGCCCGGGCTATATCCTGGGGTTGTGTCCATTCCGGCCCGGCGTCTTTGGGTTTTTGGCCGGAGGTCATGCCGGTCTCGACCCAGCCGGGGTTGAGTCCGTTGACCCGCACGCCGTGGGGACGGACCGACTTCGCAAGTGAAGCTGTGTAGCCGATGACGCCCCATTTGGTGGCGCCGTAAGCCCCGAACTCGGATTCCGGGATGGTCCCAGACGACGATCCGATGTTGATCACGATTCCCTCTTGCCGTTCAACCATCTGGGGCAATACGTAGTGGCAACAGAGGAAAGTCCCCCGAAGGTTGATAGCCATCTCCTCGTCCCATTCTTCGATGGGGGTGCTCCACACCGGGGTGTCGTGGTGGATGATGGCGGCGTTGTTGACCAGAATATCGATTTTGCCCCAAAGCTCTGAGATCTTCCGGACCACATCCTCTACTTGGTTCTCGCTAGACACATCCAACTGCCAGGATGTTGCATCTCCCCCGGCTTGTTGTATCTCGTCCGCGACTTGGTCCAGAGGTTGGATGTTTCTACCCGTCAGCGCCACCTTCGCGCCTTCACCGGCCATAACAATGGCGATGGCCCGCCCGATGCCCCTGCCGGCGCCGGTCACCAAAGCAACTTTGTCAGCTAGAAGATTGCCCAAGGCAAATTCCTATTTGGAGTGATAGTAGGGAATAGAAAAGGGTGGATGGTCGGGGTGGGGCGAATGGAACGCCCGACCTCCTGCTCCCAAAGCAGAATATGGCAAGCCTAGCAGGCTCAATCCATAACTGTCCACTTTCCGTGGGTGTTAGTGGATGACCTGACCAGCTCCAGGGGAAGTGGGGAAATAAGTGGGGAAATCTTTCGGCCTGCACCAAGTGTGTGGGCCATTTCTATTTCTAGGAGGTTCAATATGCCAATCGACAAGACAATCAATCAGCCTGACGGCGCCGATAGCCTAGGGCCGAAACCGCCAACCAATCCAGTGGAGTTCGCCAGATGGGTGCAACGGCCCAGGGTGAATCCCAAGAAACCCAAGGTACGGCCAGATGACTCGGCCTTACTGCCAGAACCGCTGGAGAAGCCAGAGGTGAATCGTTCCATTGGGACTGACAAGCCCAAGCTCCCGAATCGGAAAAACCCGAATAATACCCGTCTACCAGAGTATCTTCGGCCAAACGATGGCCTTAAATCGGCTCCTGTGGCCAAGGATGCAGGGAGCCTGAGGGATTTCCTGCACTGGTTCGATGTGACTATTGGAGATAGCCTAGACCTTCGGAAGATGAGTCCAGCAACACTCGCCGCCTTCGGACTTGGTTGGTACGTCTCCGATACTCTCACCAGGGACGAGAAGCAGAAATGGCAACGACAGATGGAAGAGGAATTTAACCGTTCCATTAAGAACCAGGACGATGATAGGAAGGCCAGGGAGCTGGAACGCTCTGGGCGTAGGCTCAGGAAGTCAGCCTTCGATGAGTTGCAGGAACATTACCAGGGCCATATCAGCTAGTAATCGGTTGACTCTGGTGGATTTATGACCGTGCTAGGTCAACCGACTACACCTATCCTCGTTGGTCAACCAAACCATGATTAGATTTCTGCCAGAGTCAACGGTTCCATGCTCGGTGGGTGCCCGTAGAAGCCCGTGGAAGTCCATAGGCTCCACCACGTTATAGGTAAATAATCCCCCAGACGGTCAACGGCTATGCCCATAAGGCCCATTTTTTGAAAATTTTCCTCCGTAGGAAAGGGCCTACTTTACAGCTAGGAGTCCCATGGTTGATTCGCATAACGGGGGTAGGTGTAAGGGTGCTCACCATACGGAGGGATGGCTGAGTGGATGAAAGAGACGGTCTTGAAAACCGTTATGGGGGCAGCCTCATCGTGGGTTCGAATCCCACTCCCTCCGCCAGTTTCAGGCGTAAAAGTGACCACCAGATCTATAGTTTGGGGGTCTGCTTTTTTCTTTAGATCCAATTGCAAAGATCGGCCCCCGGATAACTCCGGGGACCGATCGGTTTTCCAAAATCTTAGACGGCGGCTGAACTGCCGGTCGCCGTGTTACGCCTTATTTCGTCTTGGTCACCGAACCGTCGGCTTCGATTTTTAGGCCGACGAGCGGGCCGATGTGGGGATTGAATATGTCGGTGATTACCGGGTGGGTGCCGCTACCGACTCGCTTCACCCAATTCGGCAAGACACGTTCCATGACGGCACCGTTCAAGCTCTGTTCGGCCATCGCGTCTGAGAACGGTATGAATTCCAAGCCTTCCGCTTGGTTCTTGATGAGCCCCATCTCGTTTTGGATCGACCCGATCCGGAGCGCCTCCAATTCGGACTTGGCGGCTTCTTCGATCAGGATATGCTGGAGGTCTGTGGGGATTTGATTCCATTTGTCGGCGTTGATCACGTTGTTGACAAAGGGCCAGCTGATCAACGGCCCGATCATGTAATTGGTTACCTCATACCAGCGCTGGCCGTGTGAAGCGTCAGCACCAGTCACACCACAGTCCAGGATGCCCCGTTCCAAGGCTGTGTAGACCTCGGAGAAGGCTATGAATTGAGCCGAGGCGCCCATCCCTTCGATCCAGTCCGACAATGCCGCGCTGTGGCTACGGGTCTTCTTCCCTTTGAAGTCGTCAAGGCTCTCAACCTTGTCTTTGCAGAAGAAGTATTGGTCGTTGCCCGAGAAGAGGTGGTGGTTCAGGACCACCCCACCGGTCTCGGTCAGTACCAACGCCTCGATATCGTCGATGATCGCAGCATTGGCTGTGAACTCTTGTTCCATGCTGTCGTAGAGCCCCCAGAGGTTCTGGACCTCGACGGCAGGCAACTCGCCCCCCACGTAGCCGCCGTAGATGGTGGCCGAGGCCAGTACACCACTTGCGACTAGGTTGAGGGTGTCTGGACCAGCCAGTCCCAACTCCGGGAAGGAACTGACGACGAATTTCAACTGCCCGTTGGTCCGAGCCTCAAGCCAAGGCACGAGTGTCGACTCCAGTACTTTACAGGGCCCCAAAGCCCGGTTGATGCAGGCGTGCTGAATTTCGATGGAAACGCCTTCGCTGGTCAGAGGGGTTGGGTTGGTGAGATTGGCCTTCGCCAAAATCTTCTGGTAGTGATCGCTTTCGTAGACGTAAGCGTGGTTCTCGAGGGCAGACAGCGGGACGTTACCGTCGAAGTCGCCCTGGTCAACCGTTGCTGCAGGGCCAACCAGCTGGTTCAGGTCTCCTACGTATATCGCACCGACCCCGCCGGCATGCTCGGCGGCGTATTGTTCAAGTTTGGAAGTCGTAGCCGCAGGGACTGCGGTCGCTGCAGGGGCTGCGGCCGCTGCGGGGGCTGAGGTCGCTGCGGGGGCTGCGGGGGCTGCGGTCGGATCCGAACCG
>VFHG01000094.1 GCA_009392075.1 SAR202 cluster bacterium | reverse complement strand
GACCGGCTGAATGCAGTGGTCCGAAAGGTCGACGGCGCCACCAGCATCATCTCTACCGTGGCCGGCACCGGCGAGCAGGGCTTCAGCGGCGACGGCGGGCCAGGCAAACAGGCCATGCTCCGCGAGCCAAACGATTGCTTCCTGGATGGCAAGGGCGGGCTGCTGGTCGCGGATATCCAAGACCAGCGTATCCGCCGCCTGGACCTGGCCTCCGGTATCATCAGCACCGTTGCTGGCAATGGGGAGAAAGAACGCTCCGGCGACGGCAAGCCGGCCCTGGAGGCCAGTTTCATGGGCTCCAGAGCCGTCTGTATGGACAGCAAGGGCAACATCTACGTTGCCGAGCGCGAGGGCAACGGAGTCCGTAAGATCGACGCCAACGGAATCATGAGCACCGTAGCTGGCAACGGAGAACGCGGTTACGAAGGCGACGGCGGACCGGCCCTAACCGCCACCTGGGGTTCGCCCAAGGCTCTCCGCTGTGACGCCCAGGACAATGTGGTGGTGGTGGATACCGAGAACCATGCCATCCGCCTGATTCATGCTGATACCGGAATTGTCACAACCATCGCTGGTGGCCGGTTGGGTGGGGAAGGCGACGGCGGTCCGGCCACAGAAGCAGCCATGGACCGTCCCCACGGCTGCGGCATAGACAAGGATGGCAACATCTTCGTGGCCGACAGCAACAACCACCGGGTAAGGGTGGTTGGGGTTTAGTGCTAGGCTCCTCTCCCACGCACGAGAGAGGGGACAATTTTCCTCCTAAGAAATTTGCCCTGGGATAATAACGTCCCTGAACGCCTCAACCTCGGCACGGGGCATATCATATCCCCCGTCTTGGGTGTGAGTGGGGAAGATGAACACCTGCTCGACCCCTGATTCGGTCTCCGCCCTCAGCAGGCGTTCGAGGCATTCTTGGGGCGTGCCGAATAGACCGAAGACGTCGCAGATGGCGTCCGCTTGGCTGTCGGAGATCTGCTCCGGTACGAAATCGTCGGCCAGGTGTATGCCCGCTTCCCGCAACCAGAACAGGTTGGAATCGCTGGGATATTTCAGGTAGGGCTGATCCGACCGGAACCATAGCTGGGGCCAGCGTCTGGCCGCTGCGCCGTCTTCGTCGATGGTTGTGGGCGTGATGTGGATGGTCTGAAAATTGTCCAAGTCCCGTTTGCCGCGCTCAGCCCCGGCTTGCAGCCTGCGCTGTGCCGCCGCCACCATTTCGGGGTGGAGACCTACCAGCATCAGCGCGCCGTCGGCGACCTCCCCGGCCAGCTCAACCATTCGCGGGCCCGCCGCGGTCATGAAGATGGGAGTGGGTGTGTCACTGATATTTCGAAGTTTGGTTTCTGTGCCATTGAAGACCACGGTCTCTCCACGAAGTAGCCGCCTCATGGCCAAGATGGCCTGGCGCATTGTCTCGAGAGACGCCCTAGGACGGCCGATGTTACCCACGGCCAGGTAACCAGGCCCCACCGTCAACCGGACCCGGCCAGGTGCGATTTCCTCCAGGGTATGGGCCAGGGACGCCAGTACCCCTGGATGCCGGGTCACCGGGTTGGTGGTGGCCGGGTAGAGTGTCATCTTGGAGGTGCGTTGGGCGGCCAGCGCCAGCGCTAGGTAAACGTCCCGGCCACTGTGTTGGTGGTCGTGGACCCCGACTCCTGAAAACCCGGCGGCTTCGCATTCGGCGATAAATCCGGCGGTTTCTACCACGGGCAATCCTACGGGCACCCGGATGTCTACTTTAATTGCCATTGCTCGATTCTCTCCGCCAGTCTATTATGGCCTGCGGGCCAGGGTTCACTGCTAGAGCATCGTCACACAATACCGGAATCCGGCGTCAAGGAGCTACTCATGCGGACCATCGACATTCACGCGCACATCACTCCGGTTGGATTCGTCGAGGCCAGCGGCCGGGGCGAAGCCTGGCATGGTCTGCCGCCCGACGCTATGAACATCCACCGGAACAATCCCAAGACCTATTGGACGCCGGAAGAACGCTTGGCCGACATGAATTCGCTGGGTGTGGATGTTCAGGTACTGTCCACCAACGCCTACTTCTACAACTATGAAGGCGACCCCAAGACGGTGTCGAAGATGGCCGAGGAGTGCAACGATTATGTGGCGGAGCTGGTCAAAGACCGTCCGGACCGGTTCTCCGGGTTCTCCACACTGCCCATGCAGGACATCAAGGCGTCCATCAAAGAGTTGGAACGAGGCATGAAGCTGGGGCTGAAGGGCGCCATGATCGGCGACAACGTGAATGGCCAGACCTTTGACGAGAAGAAGTTCCTCCCTTTTTGGAAATCCGTTGAGAGCCTTGGCGCGGTGATCCTGGTGCATCAGGGTGGGGAGACCGTGGTGAACCACCGTATCAACAAGTACCATCTGCCCAACACTGTGGGCAACCCGGCAGACCGTGCGGTGACTTTCGCATCCATGGTCTTCGGTGGGGTGATGGACGCCTGTCCCGACCTCAAGATTTGCCTGTGCCACGGCGGTGGCTATACCTGCTACGGCATCGGCCGCATGGACCGGGGCTGGGAAGTTAGGCAGGAGGCTAGGGTCAACATCCAGAAGCCTCCTAGCACCTACCTGGACAAGTTCTACTACGACTGCCTAACCCACAGCGAACAGGCGCTGCGTTATCTCATCGACAGCGTGGGCATTGATAGAGTTGTCTTCGGCACCGACTGGCCCTTCGACATGGCCATCGACTGGCCGGTGGCCTGGGTCCTGGGCCTGGAGAGCCTGACCCAAGATGAGAAAGAGGCGATCTTGTTCAAGAACGTGGAAAAGTTGCTGGGTATCTAACTCCCGGCCAGCGTCAAATGAATGCGCAAGGGCAGGGTTCTAACCTGCCCTTTTTGTTCGCGATGGTGCTTGTCGAAGCCGTGATATTATGAGATTCACGGTCCCAGCATAGGGCTTCTTTCACGCTAGACAGGGCGGGTTCGAAACCCGCCCTTACGTTTTTGTCGCGACGGGGTGCCGGGCGTTCATGGAGTGTTATTTCGCTGTGTCCCTTAGCTCAATCACTCGGTCGATGGTTGGTAGGTCAGGCCGGAAGTAGATTCGCCAGGCCTCGAGGGCCCTGATACGGGCTACGTGGCCGATCCAATCGCCTACCAGGTTGATAACCGCTAGAATTTCTTTCGCGGTCGCGCCGGCCTGGACCGCGGCGTGCATATGGATCTGTAGGTGCGACGCCATGTCGACCTGAGATATGCAGGCCACGATGATGGATATTTCCTTGGTCTTGCGGTCCAGTATCTGGGTATTGATGTACTGGGTTTCAACGGTGTCGTTGACCGCCTTCAGGAAGTCGGGGTCAACCTCCGCTAGGAAATCGTGGAGTCCATAGCGGAATCCTCTCAGGTTGGTCACTCGGGCTAGTTCCGCCTCTTTATCTACGGGCATCTGTTCCTCCAAAAAATAGAGGGCCCATTTTTTGAGAGCCCTCTTCTAGTCTGGTTTTTACCTAACTCTGCCGGTCGGCGTAAACCTGCTTGGCCCGGTCAAGGGCCCGCGTGCGGCCGGCCACCAGGGTGTCTTTCCGTTCGGCCGCCCATTGGTTGGAGGCTATCGTGCTGGCGACGGTGCCTTGGAACTGGGGCATGACGTAGCGGGCCATCAGTTCGTAGCTGCGCAGCATCTTCTCCCTGGGCGCCCAGTCCACGGTCTGGACCAGGAACCCGCCGAACCCGCCGCTCTGTTCCTGCAGCCGGTTGATGGCCTCGATGCAGTCGTCGGGCGTGCCGATGATCCATGAGCCGGCCTCGGCCATGTTGTCGACCACCTTGTCCATGGGGCCGTCGAAGACTGCCTTACGACCGTTGGTCCCTTCTGAATATTCACGGAGGTACTGGGCAGAGCCCATGCGCACGTCGTCCAGAGCTTCTTTTCGCGTCTCGGCTAGATGAACGGGCAGGACCAGTCTCCAGTCGTGGCGGTTCATTTGCTGTCCATGCTCGGCCGCCGATTCCTCGCCGATGGCCCAGAGGCCTTTAAGGTCAGAAGGGCCTGCTGACGGGTCCCGAGGCACGGTGATGGTCAGCACTGCCGCGCCGTATTTGCCGGCCAAAGTGACTCCCGCAGGCGTCTGCACCGAGGCCACGGCAATGGGCATGTAAGGTTGTTGGAAGGGACGCAACTGGAGCAGGCCCTCGTTTAGCTCGAACCAATCGCTCTTGTAAGTGATGGGCTCGATCTCAGTGAATAGCCGCATGATTATCCCTAGCGACTCGTCCATCCGGTCCCGCTGGGTCTCGTGGGAGATGCCCATCATGTAGGCGTCACCAGGCAAGGCGCCCGGCCCGACCCCAAAGAGCACCCGTCCGTGGGTCATGTGGTCAAGCTGGACCATCCGGTCGGCGACCATGAGCGGGTGGTGATAGGGTAGGCTAATGACTCCGGTACCCAGTTTGATGTAGCGGGTCCGTTGGGCGGCGGCGGCGATGAACACCTCGGGCGAGGCGATGATCTCCCAGCCGGCCGAGTGGTGCTCGCCGACCCAGACTTCGTCGAAGCCCAGGCTGTCCATCCAGTCGATCAATTCTAGGTCGCGGTCCATGGCCAGCGTTGGGTTTTCTCCGACCCGGTGGAACGGGCCCAAGAAAGAACCGAATTTCATACGTTTGGGCGTATCCATGCGTGTCTTCCTCCGAGGTTTTGTCCGCCTGCGGCGGTGGTTTAAGTTTACTCTCAGTCGAGAACGAAACCAAATCTAAAAATCATGCCGTTTTGAACCTGGATCAGAGCTGCCTCCTGTGGCCTGGTGTATTTTGCTAGAATGCCCCTTATTCAACCCATCCTGTAATCCGAGCTGAAATGGCTGCAGGAACTGATAACCTTGAACGCGCCTATCAAGCCTTTTTGAAGGTGAATCCGGTGTTCGAGTCGGTACGGAAGTTGGACGATCTGCCGCATGTCCTTTGAGCAGTTCTTGAGCGTGTTGGAAGACCGGTACGGCAAGAGCGCCGGCGCTGTTCGAATTTCCATGGGCTTGGCGTCCAACTTCACCGATGTACACCGGTTCTGGGAATTTGCCCGTAGCTTTATCGACCAAACAGCCCGAGAGGTCTAATATCTACTCAGGCGATCAATTATTGGAGGACTTCAAAAATGCCCGTTCCAGGAAGTACTATGACAAGCTTTCGCCCGCTGATGCAGGGCGTCAACGGCATGGTTGTTGCCAGCCACCCCGCCGCTGCCATGGCCGGTCTGGATGTGCTAAGGAAGGGTGGCAACGCCATCGATGCCGGAGTGGCTGTGGGCCTGGCATTGAACGTGGTCCATGTCGATGATTGCAGTTTTTTGGGGGTTGCGCCTACGGTCATGTACCTGGCCGACCGTAAGGAAGTGGTCGAGATCGACGGCCTAGGGGTCTGGCCTCAGGCTGCATCGGTGGATTATTTCAAGAAGAACCACGGCGGCAAGCTGACGCCCGGCGTGATGAACTCCCTGACACCGGGGGCCGCCGACGCGTGGATTACGGCCCTATCCCAGTTCGGCACTATGACCTTTGGCGAGGTGGCGTCCGCAGCCATCGACCTGGCCGGGAACGGGTTCCCGATGTTCCGCTACTTGGCCGGCCGGTTCGTCACCGCCTACGACGCCTACAACGCCCACCCATCAACGGCTGAGATCTTCATGCCCAACGGAAGTCCGCCCAAGCAGGGCGAGATGTTCTATCAAAAGGACTTGTCGGCGACGCTGGCCAAGTTGGCGGAGATAGAGAACTCCAACAAGGGCAAGGGCCGGGAAGCTGCTATGCAGGCAGCCAGGGACGACATCTATACTGGTGAACTTGCGCGCAAGATCGTAGCCTTCAACCAGGAAATGGGCGGACTATTGACCGCGGATGACCTAGCTAGTTATCACGTAAGCGTTGGCACCCCGGTAACGGTTAACTACCGCGGCTATGACGTCTACAGCACCGGGCCTTGGGGCCAGGGGCCGACCTTCCCGCAAGCCCTCAAGATTCTGGAGGGTTTCGACCTGGCGTCGATGGGCCATAACTCGCCAGAGTACATCCATACCGTGAGCCAGGCGCTGAACCTAGCCTTTGCCGACCGGGAACAGTATGTCGGTGACCCTAAATTCGTGGATGTGCCGATCAAAGAGTTGCTGTCGGAAGAATACCTGATCCATCGTCGCGGTCTCATTGACCCCGATGTGGCCTGGCCGGGGACGCCTCCGGCGGGAGACCCCCGCAACTGCAAAGCTACTTTGAACGGCGGTCCCCAGTCTCCCAAGGACGCCCCGGTTTCTGTTGCCACTGCCGGGGCCACCGGCGGCGGCACGTCTTATTTCGCGGTTATCGACCGGGACGGCAACATCTTCTCCAGCACCCCCAGCGAGGGCACCAAGAACGGCGGGCCGGTGATTCCAGGCACGGGTCTGGCCTTCTCTATGCGCGGCTCTCAGTCAAAAATTGATGATTCCGTCCCAGCCTCGGTGGCGGGCGGCAAGCGGCCCAGGCTCACACCTGCTCCGGCGTTGGTACTGCGGGACGGCGAGCCGGTCATCGCCCTGGGCGCCCACGGCGGTGACCATATCCCCCAAGGAACGCTGCAGCTCCTGTTGAACATGCTGGAGTTCGGGCGCGACCCCCAGGAGGCCGTGGAGGAACCCCGGTTCTACAGTTACAATTTTCCAGGGTCTAACTGGCCGTCTAAATACGAGCCAGCGATGCTTCGGCTGGAAGGCCGGATCTCCGAAGATGCGACGGAGTCGCTGCGACAGAAGGGCCACATCATCGAGCGGTACCCTGATTGGTGGGAAGGCTCGTCCCTGTACTGCGCCATCACCCGCAACCCGGAGACCAAGGTGCTGCAGGGCGGCGCCGACCCCCGTTGCGAGGCGTATGCGGTGGGGTATTGATTCATATGTAGAGAACCCGCCGCAAAAATGTCATTCTGAGGAGCGCGCTAGGCCTACGAAGAATCTACCAATCAGGACTTTGGCAGACCCTTCGCTTCACTCAGGGTGACATATGCGAAGACGGGGGAAATCGAACAACTGGAGACTTAGATGCCGGACCTAGAGAGTTTATTGGACCAAGTCGATGAAATGCGCGAGGAGATCATTACGCTGGAACAGGACTTGGTGCGCATACCCACCGTGAACACCGGATTCATGCCCACAGGCAACGAGACCGAAGCCTGCCGATACATCGAGAACTGGCTGGCCGAGGATGGTATCGAGTCTGAGACTATTGAGTCGGCCCCGGACCGGGGCAACTTGATCGCCCGCTTGGAGGGTAGTTCCGGGAAGGCCGGACTGATGTTCATGTCACACTTGGACGTTGTCCCCGTGGAGGAAGAGGAGAAATGGCGGTTCCCGCCATTCAGCGCCACCGTGGCCGACGGCCGGGTCTTCGGGCGTGGGGCGTCGGACTGTAAAGCGCTGCTGACCTGCCAACTGATCGCCATGCGAATCCTCAAGCGCAACAACATCGAGTTGAAGGACAGCCTGATCTTGGCTTCCTGTGCCGACGAAGAGCATGGCGGCCGGTACGGGTTCGGCTGGATGGCTGAGCATCACCCCGAGAAGCTGGCGGCGCCCTATGCCGTAAACGAAGGCGGCGGAGTGCCAATAGAGGCCGCCGGCAACCTGACTTATCTGCTGGGAATCGGCGAGAAGGGCCGGTTGCAGTTGGAGATTGAGGTCCGGGGCTCCAGCGCCCATGCCTCCACTCCTTGGCAGGGGAATAACGCCCTATTTGGCCTGTCGGAAGTCGTGAGACGTATCGAGGCCTACGAAGCGGAGCGGGACACCTCCACCAGCCTGTTCGACCACCTGTCCACCTTCGCTATCGAGGACAAACCGTCGCCGGAAAACATCGACCAGATAATAGCCGACAACGAAGAGAGTCAGCCTCGTTTTGCCTCCATCATGAAGGCTTTGTCTAGGATGACCATCACGCCCACCATGATTCAGGGCGGCATCAAGTCCAACAGCGTTCCAGAGTCGGTCAAATTGACCTGCGACGTGCGAACGTTGCCTCACCAGGACGAGGCCTATGTTCGGCAGGAACTGGGGAATATATTGGATGGGATTCCCGGCGTTGAGATAGACATCGACTACATGTCCATCCCCAACGCCTCGCCCTTCGAGACCGAGTTCGCCCAGCGCATCCAGATCAGCACTGCCAACGCGCTGAACCGGGACGACATACAATGGGTGCCGTCGCTGAGCCCCGGATTCACCGACTCCCGGTTCACCCGCAACCTGGGCACCACCACCTACGGCATGGTGGGCTCGCACCCCGATGACGACCCCATGATCAGCTTCATCCACGGCACCAACGAGTCGGTGGGCATCCGGAGTCTGATCAGCGGCAGCAGAATCATGTTGGCCCTGGCCTACGATCTGCTGGCAGTTAAGTAATCTGTCCGGGGAGGACTAGAAATGATCACCGACCCTGAGGCATTCCTGAATTTCTTCCGTTCGATACACCGGCGGACCCTGCGGGATATCGAAGCCCTGCCCGCGCCCGCCGAGGATTGGGAGCCGCCGAGGGGTGAGGGAGAGAAAGCGTGGGGCATCTCGCAGATCGTCTATCACATCTGTGAGTCCAGGATTTACTTCGCCTCAGCCTACACCGGCAAGGGGTGGCGCTATGACTGGGTCCCGCCCAGCACTGAGAAGCAGTCTGGCTGGATACCTGCTTTGGAAGCCTCGGCGGTCGAGTTCCAGAAACAGATCTCGGGAACGCCCAGAGAGTGGCTGGACCGAAAGATCAAGATGATCGACACCGACGGCACCCTCAGCGGTTGGCGAATCCTGATGATGCTCCTGGAACACGAGGTCCACCACCGCTCCCAGATAGACACCTACGCCGGCCTAGAAGGCTGGGATGTCCCCCAGATCTACGACCGCACCCGGGAGCAGATAGACGAACTACAGGACAAGCAAACGTTGCTATAACGCCGTTGGCGGCACCCGCTTGTTCCAGCCTGACGCTTGCTCGTAGGCGTGGGCTACGCGCAGGACGGTTGCTTCTTCGAAGGGGCGGCTGGCTATCTGCATGGCCAATGGCAGTCCACCGTGTCCTTCTGAGGTGAAGCCGCAGAGGATGGACAGGGCTGGTGCTCCGCTCAGGCTGTATGGTCCTCTGAACCCACCCGCTGACAGCGCCTTTCTGGCGTGCTCTTGGCTGTCTACTTTCTGGTCCAGGTTTATGACGTTGGCGGGGGAGCCGGAGGTGGGCTGAATCAAGACATCTACCTCCTCCAACAGATCCAACACCTGTTGGCGCACCATGGTCCGCAGCTTCTGGGCCTTGTAGTAGACCTGGGCCGGGATCAGGTTAGCGGTGGTGAAATGGACGCGGGTGTTGTAGTGGTAGTCTTCTGCGCGTTCACGCAGGTACTCGGGGCGCAGACTAACCCGGTCGACGTGGGTGATGGCGCGGGTGATGTAGCCCGTCTTCTCGGCAAGAGGCATGGACACCTGCCGAACGTCGGCGCCCAGTTCCGCCAGCACCTCGATGGCCGTTAAGACTGCCTGGCGTATCTTGGGGTCTAAATCCAGTTCCACAGGGTCGAGCAGTTCCTTGACCACCCCCACTTTGAGTCCCTTGATGTCGCCGGTGAGCGCAGCTTGATAGTCGGGCACCGGCACGTTATGGGTCGACGGGTCTTGCGGATCGTAACCGGCGATGCCGCCGATGGTTATCGCGCAGTCCTCCACGGTGCGGGAGATGGGTCCGATGGTGTCGAAAGACCAACCGGCGCCGTCAACGCCGTAGCGGCTAACCCGCCCCCACGTAGGCCGAAGCCCCACCAGACCGCAGTTGGCGGCCGGGCCACGGATGGAACCGCCGGTGTCTTCGCCCAATGATGTCGCACACAGCCGGGCGGCAGTGGCGGCCCCGGACCCAGTGCTGGATACGCCTGGACTCCGGGTCAGGTCCCAGGGATTTCTGGCCGGTCCGGACGCCGAGCTCTGGGGCTCCCCGTGGGCGAACTCGCTCATGTTCAGCTTGCCAAGGAGGACAGCCCCGGCCTTTTTGAGGTTCGTGACCACAGTGGCGTCGAATTTGGGGATGAAATCGGACCTGATTTTGGAGGCGTCGGTGGTGAGCAGGCCCTTGGTATAGATCTGGTCCTTGATGCCCATGGGGATGCCGTGGAGGGGACCCCGGTACTCGCCGCGGCGAATCTCAGCTTCGGCCTGCAGGGCTTCTCCCCGAGCCTGTTCGGCGCAGACGGTGATATAGGAGTTGACCTGGGGATCAATGCGCTCGATGCGGTCCAGGTAGGCCTCTACAGCCTCGACGGGCGAGACCTCTTTAGACTTGATGGCGGAACCCAGTTCCGTGGCTGACATGAAGGCGATGTCGTTGGTGGCCATCTCTTACCTCTATTTTTTTATCCCGGCGCCGGTGTTCATCATGCGTTGGCGCATGTCTGAGGGGACCTCGCGCAGGCGTTGGCGGAAGGCTGTGTTGGCCCGGTCGGAGACCCGGCGGGCGGCTTCGGTGAGCAGCTCCACGCCGCCCAGGTAGTCGTCTATATGGATGTATTCGGCTTCGATGCGGCCCTCGGGCGCGCCGTTATGATAGTTGCCCAGCGGAAAGGCGAT
>VFHG01000093.1 GCA_009392075.1 SAR202 cluster bacterium | reverse complement strand
GGTACGGCGGCCCGGGGAGCTTCCGGAGATTCCCACCCACCTCGTGCGGACTCTGAACGCCGGCAACGAGATCGAGATCTACCAGTACCCCAACATTGGGGACGTAATCTTCTTCCAGAACCGCTACCACGACATCCGGGAAAGAGTGGGACGCGACGGCAAGGCTTTCTTGATCATCACCCGTGAGATCACCTACACGAACCAAGACAAAGCCCTGCTCTGCATCACCCGTCAGTCATCGATTCGTCGTTAGTCCTTCAACTATCTAACCGCCAGAGGTTATCCGCATGAGCGCCCTAATAGAAGACCTGCTAAAGATGACGCCTGCAGAAATTCAGGCCCACAACGAACGGCCCACTGCCGATCAGTTGCGAAACAAGATACAGACCTATTATGAAGACGTGAACGTGGGCGATGAGTTGCCCAAGTACATCTACGCGCCTACACCCACCCACCTATTCCGTTGGAGCGCGGCCATCGAGAACTTCCATCGGATCCACTACGACCTGGACTTTGGGATGAACCACGACAAGAACCCCAGCATCCTGGTTCACGGTTCCTGGAAGCAGAGCGTGGTGCCCCAATACTTGAAGGACTTTACCCTGCCCAAAGGCTGGCCTTGGAAAGCTGCTTTCGAGCACCGGGCAATGCTGGTCCCCGGCGACACCCTGATCGTCTGGGCCACGGTGACCAACAAGTACGAGAAGGGCGGCATGGGCTTCATCGAGATGGACCTGGGCATGAAGACCCAGGACGGAGTGGAGAGCATGCCCGGCAGCGCCACGGTGGTACTGCCCTTGAAGGATGGGGCCGACATTCCCTATCCATTCGCTCCGCCACAGGACTAGCTGACAGCGATCAGCTCTGAGCCATCAGCTTTTAAAGAGGTAAGGACCGATATGGCCCGATTTCTAGCGATACATAATGTTTCCGGACTTACAGAAGAGCAGTTCCGGGAGAAACTGAGCGCCGTTAGCCAATGGCGCCCCGACCGCCGCACCACTATCTTGAAAGTCTACGGCGACCTCCAACGTGGCAAACTCGTGACCGAGTGTGAAGCTGTGGAGCAAGAGCATTTCGAGGATTGGATCAAGATGACCGGCTGGCCTGCCGAGTCCATCTTCAATGTGGACCTGGTGATGCAGGTGGGCAATATCTGGAAGCTTTAACCCCGGCGCAGAGGCCGCCACCTAGCTGGCGGCCAACATCGGAACCAAGCCCGCCCCTTGATCAGCCTCGCGGGCACCGGACCAAAGGCCCGGCTATCGTTGCTGTCGCCCCTATTGTCACCTAGTAAGAAGTACTCATCAGGCCCGTTGAACCACTCCCCGTCTTTGGAGTCGTCCGCCCCCTGGATATAGTCCTCGGCCAACAAATCTCCGTCGATGTGCACCGACCCTCCGGCGATCTTGACGTCTTCATCTGGCAGTCCGATAATCCGCTTTATAACTGTCCCTCCACTGGCAGTAGGGCGCTCAAAGACAGCCACATCTCCCCGGCCAAGTCTATTCCACCTGAACCGCGTCCGGACCAGGAAGACGGACTCGCCATGCCGCAAAAACGGCAACATGCTATCCCCTTGGACTCGGAAACGGGCCGAGAAAAAGACGTTTACGATCCATTGAATTAAAGTGGTTAACGCCCTCATAGACTCTTTGATCCATCCAATTCAACAACCAGCAGTATTCTAGTACCACCCGCCGCCTATGGACTAATCCTGACCTCTATCCTAGAATTAGTCGGATTTAATCCCAGACTGAGAAACCGTGCCGTTAAGGCCGGGAGGGCAACTATGGAGAACGGAATAATTCGCGTTGGGCTGATCGGCGCCGGCGCAAACACCCGCTTGAGGCATATACCCGGCCTTCGAGAACAGGAAGGCGTTGAGATAGTGGCCGTAGCCAACCGGAGCCGCGCGTCCGGCGAAGCCATCGCCAGCGAATATGAGATTCCCACTGTCTACGACAACTGGCTGGAACTCATGGAGGCCGACGACATCGACGCCATCTGCATCGGCACATGGCCCTACATGCACCGCACCATGGTTTTGGCCGCCTTAGAAAACGACAAACACGTTCTCACCGAGGCCCGCATGGCCATGGACGCCCAGGAAGCTCACGAGATGTTGGACGCCTCTCGCCTGTTCCCCCACTTGGTCACCCAAATCGTCCCGGCGCCCGCGACACTCCAGGTGGACCAGACCATCCAAGACCTTATCGCCGAAGGCTACTTGGGCCAGCTTTTGGCCCTGAATCTGAGAGTCAGCGATGGCCACGGCCGTGCCGACAGATCAGACACTTTCATCAACACCGAGGCCCCGCTCCACTGGCGGCAGAACCGTCAGCTCAGCGGCTACAACATCATGGGCATGGGTATCTGGTACGAATCGCTGATGCGCTATGTGGGACCGGCCACCAAGGTGATGGCCATGACCCGTGTCTTCACCAATCAGCGGAAGGACGAAGACGGCGTCCTTCGCGGCATAACGGTTCCCGACCATGTGCACGTCATATCCGA
>VFHG01000092.1 GCA_009392075.1 SAR202 cluster bacterium | reverse complement strand
TTCAAATGCCACCACCATATCTCCGTCCTTCGACGCCGACGTGATGGGCTTCCAGTTGCGGCCTCCGTCGATAGAGCGGTAGAACTGGGGATTCTCCCGGCGGGAGTTGCCGGAAGCTGTCAACAGAACCAGGTCGGCGTCGTCTGGGGCCACGGCGATGTGCAAGGCGTATCGTCCGTCCACGCCGTCGCTGATGACCTCCCAATTGTCGCCTTCGTCATCGGTTCGATAGGGAGCCCTGGACGTGGCGACGTAGAGGCTTTTGGGCCTGGCGCCGCTGAGGGCGATGCAGTGAACGTCGTCGTGGATCCCCGGCAACTGCTTCCAGGTAGCGCCACCGTCTCGGGAGCGAACCATACCCCCTTCTTCTATCGCAGCGTACAGGTAGCCGGCGTCATGAGGTGCCACTCTCAGGTCTCGGACGTGAGATTTACGAGTCTCTATGTGGAATCCCCACTGATCAGATTCTGGCACGGCTGTGAATCCCGTGCATTCCTGCCAAGATTCTCCTCCGTCTGAGGAACTGTAGAGAGACGCGGGCTCGCTGCCCACGTATACGGTTCCACCGTCACTGGGGTGGGCCGCGATGCTGTGAGCGTAGGGACTTGGATAGGCGTCCAGGTGCTTCCAGGTCTGTCCGCCGTCGTCAGTGCGGTAGACTCCGGCCTCATACGCCGCTAGATAGGCTCGTCCTCCAACCACGGGGCTGGCGGATAGCCGGGCCGATGCGTGGGCCAGGGGAGTGACGTCACCGGAAATCCAGGTATCCCCCTGGCCGGATACGGCGCAAACGCCTTCTTGAAGGCCCACATAGATTCGGCGGCTTTGGCTTTTGTCCTCCGGCATCGTCGTGACTCCTCAATCTTGAATAACCGGAATTTCTATCGCTCCAAGCCCGGAGGATTGATTTGGTCCAGGGACTCTAGGCGCGACGCTGAGGCTGGCGACCGAACGCGCGAAAACCTCGCCCTCTGTATCTGCATTATAGTAGCGGTAAAAAAACGTGCAAGCGAGGAAGTTATGGACATCGGCATATTTGTTTTTGAAAGCGATTCGTCCTTAGACCCGGCGGTGCTAGCCAGGCGGGCCGAGGAACTGGGGTTCGAGTCGTTTTGGGTGCCAGAGCATCCGGTGATACCACTCCAGACCAGTTCTCCCTACCCTTCTTCTCCCGACGGCATTATCCCAGACGTTTACGGGCGCATCGTCGACCCCTTCGTCGCCTTGAGCCGGGCTTCGGCGGTTACCTCCACCATCAAGCTGGGCACCGGTATTTGCTTGGTTCCCGAGCGCAATCCGCTGCTGCTGGCAAAAGAGATTGCTACCCTGGACCTTTACTCCGAGGGCCGGTTCATTTTCGGCATTGGGGCGGGCTGGCTGAAGGAGGAAACCGAGATCATGGGCGGCGATTTCCCCCACCGTTGGACTCAAACTAAAGACGCGATTTTGGCCATGAAGGAGTTATGGACCAAAGACGAGGCTGAGTACCATGGGACCCACTACGACTTCCCTCCAGTCCGCTCTTTTCCAAAACCGGTGCAGAAACCACATCCTCCGGTGTTCTTGGGCGGCAAGGCGCTAAATGCGTTCAAAAGAGTGGTTGAGTGGGGCGACGGGTGGATGCCAAACCATGCCTCGGTGGAAGAAATCCGGCAGGGCCGCGAAACCCTGAACCGACTTGCTAAGGAAGCTGGCCGAGACCCCTCCACGATCCAGGTCATGGCCTTTGGCATGTCGGGCCAGTATAGGGACAGGGAAGCCATCAAAGACCTGGAGCAGGCTGGCGTTAGCCGAGTGACAATCTGGCTGGACGACACCGAAAAGTCCGGCGCGTTAAGGGAGATTGAGGAAATCGCCCGGCAGGTGCTGGACTAAGCCTCGTCAACCAAGAAAAAATAGCCCCCCACTTGGGAACGTTTTGCTCTACAGCACTGGCGCAATTCTGGAATAGCTGTCCGTCACCGGAGGCCCCAGACGAACTCAACGCCGCGCTGACGCGGCCTTTTTTGTTGGCTCAAAAATCGCTGTATCCGGTAGAATATGCCGAGCCACCCCACCAGGAATCCGCATGAAGCCACCGGTAGTTCTAACGGTACTGATTGGAATCCTCGTACTTGCTTGTTCTAGCGCTGCCCCCGCTCCTGCCGAGCCTACTCCCAATATTGATGCTACCGTTGTGGCAAGGATAGCTAGCATACCCACACCCACACCTCAGATAGTTATCCAAGAAGTCGAAGTCGTAGTGGAAAAGGTAGTAATTCAAGAAGTCATTAAAGAAATTGAGGTACCAGTTGAAGTAACGGTTGTTGTTGAGAAGCTTATAGAGATGGAAGCACCTGTTGGAGAAACATTTACCGATGATGACGGTAATTTTGGTTTAAAATTTTCTTCACATTCTGGATATGAACAACATGTAAATTATAAGGACCAGAACGAGCACAATTATAGTTATATTTCTGATAAGGACTTTGCTAGAAGAGGCAGTTTTTATCAAAGATTTGAATTAAGAGATGGCGATTGTTTTGGTGGTGATGGAGATTGGGATGATTGCGATGATAACCGTGAAAGAATTGAACTTTCATCTAAACCTATGCAAAGTCCTTATCAGAAATATAACTATA
>VFHG01000091.1 GCA_009392075.1 SAR202 cluster bacterium | reverse complement strand
CATCCGCACTCTCAAGGCGGAGATCAGGGGTTCAAATCCCCTACGCCCTACCAAACATAGGCACGGGAAAGACCTCTCGAGATCCGGGAGGTTTTCTTTTTTTGCCTTGTAACCCAAATGCAACCTACTCTAAACTGCACTGGCATATCCCGCTCAGCATAGTCTTGTTGGGTAATTACTTTTGAGGGGTAACCGGATGATTGCAACCGGGAAAGTCGTTGGCCTGTTTACGGTGGATCGTAGGGCTGAGCCGATGAAAAGGGTCGAACAATTTTCTGCGTTAGCCGGACGGGGCATAGAAGGCGATCGTTACTTGCTGGGCACCGGAACCTATTCGAAAAAACCGGAGCCTGGCCGGCAGGTAACCCTGATTCAAAGTGAGATATTAGAGTCGCTCAAAGACAAGTTCAACATAACGGTTAAACCTGAGGAGTCCCGCCGGAACGTCCTCACTGAGGGCATCGAGATCAACGATCTCATCGGCTCCGAATTCTTTATGGGAACCGTGCGCTTGCTCGCCCACCGGCTCACCGAGCCGTGTAAATACTTGGAGAACCTCCTGAAACAACCTGGTTTGTACAAAGAGCTCTGGGGCAACGGCGGAATCAGCTGCGAGATATTGACTGACGGCATTATCAAAGAGGGGGATATCATCACCACCTCCCTCGACTAAAAATACGCCCTGCCAAACTTAGGAACGACAAAGGCCCCTGAGTACCCTCGGGGTCTTTTCTTTTGCCGCTTTGCCGATTCGGCATTGCGGGGTGGCCACCGAATTGGCAGCGGCGATAATCATATTCAGGAGTGATTTCTTAAAACGATGACCAACGCGATCGACACCGTTATTTTCGACCTGGACGGAACTTTGGTGGACAGTCAACCAGCGGCGCTGGGGGGAACCATCGAGGCGTTGTCCCGGTTCGGCGTCCAGGTGACGGCTACCGACCTGAGAAAGATCTTCGGCGGCGGGGCCTGGAAGTTGGTGGGCCATTTCTTGGAGCGAGACCTGGGCTCTGACCGGGCCAGAGATTTCCTGGAAGAGGCGGTCCAGTTGCGGAGCAGCCTGCAGTTGGAACTCACCAACGAAGTGGTCTTGCTGCCGGACGTGAAAGCGCTTTTGGCCTCATTGAAAGACAGCGGCCACAAACTGGCCATAGCCACAATGAGCAGCCGGGTAGTGGCCGAGAGGGTACTGGGCTACCACGGCATCATATCCTACTTTGACTCGGTCTTGGCCATCGACGACGTCAAACAAGGCAAGCCCGACCCAGAGATCCTACAAAAGACGGTCGATTGCCTGGGCGGGCAGGTCGGCAACACCATCTATGCCGGCGATTCCAGCCACGACTTAGAGGCGGCGATCAACCTCGGCATGCCCTTTGTGCTGGTCGATTCGGGTCTTTACGTTCGAGGAGAGGCCAGAAGCAACCTACGCGCTGCAGCCAACGAAAATGGGTTTCCGGTCGTCGGAATGGAAGAACTCATGGATCTAGCCGAGATTGTTCGGCGGCCAAACTGAAGAACATTTTCCCGGCACATGGCATGCCAAGAATCCGAACCACCTATCTTTACCAACCACATCAGCCGTACAATCAATAGAAGAAGAAGCCCAAAAGAGAAGAGACCCTTGGTAGATTTTCCAGTTGCGGCGATGGCCGCGGCTGGTTCTTTCTTGAAGAGATAACGTCCGAGTGTCCTCGTACCCATTACCGGCCGTCCCGGCCTCTGACCAACTCAGAGAGCCGGAACTTGACTTTGGTCAGCACGAGATTCGCGCTCAGTGACCCACTTTCCCTCAACTAAGGCACGCGATCAACGATCCGAATATCCAGACCTGGCCCACGGCTTTCTGTCGATGCACGCCATCGGCGTATGAACCCGGTTTATGGGTCGGTTGCCGGGTTCTGAAACGAGCCCTTCGGCTGCGTAACGGCCGGGACTGATCACGCACAAACCCCAAGGCAGAACCCACCGGCCCGTTGCGGCTCCGGCCGCTCCACGACCGTGTTGCGCTCCTCTTCGGCTGGCAAATTTCAATTCCTGCCGGACGGTTAATGTTTGACCTCTCGCGTCTGTCCCAGATTCGAACCGAATCCTTGGCCGGACTCACTGTTTCGCTGGCCCTGGTGCCAGAGGCGGTGGCCTTCGCTCTCGTGGTGGGCGTTCATCCCCTGGTGGGGCTCTATGCCGCATTCATCGTCGGCCTCATCACGTCCCTGACCGGCGGGCGGCCCGGCATGATCTCCGGCGCCACCGGGTCCCTGGCGGTGGTCATGGTCTCGTTGGTCAGCGAGAACGGCATCGAATATCTGTTCATCACAGTGGTCCTCATGGGCATCATTCAGACGGTCGTTGGGCTGCTTCGCCTGGGTAACCTGATCCGCATGGTGCCCTTTCCAGTGATGCTCGGGTTCGTGAACGGACTGGCCATAGTCATATTCCTGGCGCAGCTTGAGAGCTTCAAGATTGAAGGCGCGGACGGGAGCAAATCGTGGCTGCCCTTCGTTGACCTGGCGATCATGGTTGGCTTGATCGCCGTGACGATGGCCGTAATCTACCTGGTGCCCAGACTGTCCAAACGGGTCCCCGCCGCGCTGGTTGGGATAGTTGCCGTGTCGGGGGTGGTGATACTGGGCGGCATCGACACCCCGACGGTAGGCGACCTGGCTAGCATCTCCGGCGGCCTTCCGCCCTTTGCCGTGCCCG
>VFHG01000090.1 GCA_009392075.1 SAR202 cluster bacterium | reverse complement strand
CATAACGACCCCAGGCTGGGCTGCAAAACCCTATTCGCCACCCACTACCACGAACTGACCCAACTGGCCGCCAGCCTGCCAGGCGTGCGCAACTACAGCGTGGCGGTGACCGAAGAAGGAAACTCGGTGGTCTTCTTGCACAAGATCGTACCCGGCGGGGCCGACAAGAGTTACGGGGTGCATGTGGCCCAGATGGCCGGACTTCCCCAGGGCGTGGTGAACCGCGCCTGGGAGGTGCTGGCCGATTTAGAAGCGCAGAGTCAGCAGAAGAACGGACGGCAGGTCAAAGCCAAGGTTGAGCCGGCGCAGCAGATGGCCCTGTTCAATGATGGCGGGAATTTACAGAAATTGCTTAGAGAATTGGACATCCCCAACCTGACGCCCATCGAAGCCATAAATAAGCTATACGAGCTTCAGAAAGAAGCACAGGAAGGGAGTTAGCCCCTTTTTAACCGGCCGCTTCCATCTTGTCATTCTGAGGCGCCACGCGAAGAATCTCGTTGCTTCTGTGCCGACATTGAGCAAGAATAAAACGACCCCTCGTTGCGCTCTTGGTGATATGGAGAGCACAAATCTCGCAACCAAGAATGCGGAGTGGGATCGAATAGCCAACCCCCTTTCCTCCGGTCCTCCGCGGGTATAAGATAGGCCGTGGATTTCCGGCGACGCTCTGTTACCATGGAGTTTTGGAGGCCCGATTGAGCCAGACAGTCGAATTCTACTGGTGGACCCGTTGATCGACCTGCCGAAAAGCAAGAGAGTTACTCTTGCAGAACGGGCTTGAAGTAACGGACCGGGATTTCTTCAAAGAGACCTTCAGTGAATCGGAGATCCGGGAGTTGGCGGCCATAGCCGGTACGGAGAACATCTTCGCCCGCCGCAGCCCCAGCCTGAAGAAACTGAGCCTGGTCGATAAAGAATTATCCGATGACGAGATGGTCAACCTGATGCTCCAGGAGCCCAAGTTGATCCGCCGTCCCTTGATCAAAGTGGGCGGTAAACTGATGGTTGGCGGTGGGACCGTGGCGGTCGAAGCGGCCATCGCGGAAGCCCATTAAATAATAGATATAACCGGGTTGTTTGAAGCAATGAATCTACGGGTAGGCTGGGCTATAATCCGGGCCCGTATCAGTAATATTCTTAGAATTCCAGAGGAAAGAGGGTCCATTAGCTGCCGATGAATATATTCTTTGATGTAGACTACACCATCCTCGGGTTGGACAATAGCCTGAGGCCAGATACCAAGGAAACCTTCCAGGCGTTGTTGGACGAAGAGCACAAGATTTATATTTGGTCCGGGATGGGTGAGCGTTGGGAAGTCGTCAACAAATTCGAACTGAACCAGTACGTGAGCGGCGTCTACGAGAAGCCGACCCATCACTTCCACGAGCGTCTAGAGGAGTTGGGCGTGCCCTTCGAGCCCGACTTCGTGATCGACGACTATCCGGAAGTGGTATCCGCCTTCGGCGGTGTGTGGGTCCCGCCCTACTTCTTCAAACGTTCCGTGGATCAGGAGATGCATCGCATCTACCGCATCGTCAACGACTTCAAGACTACTGGCACATCCGAAGACAAGCAGTACCGGGAGAAGGGCTCAACCGTCCCCCTCTTCTAGACTCCATTGGCCTGAATTTTCGCTGGCCGGGACTTTTTAATGTCTATTAAGGTCCTTCCTCCAGACCTGGCCGCCAAGATCGCCGCCGGAGAGGTGGTGGAACGTCCTGCGTCGGTGGTCAAAGAACTGGTCGAAAACTCCATCGACGCCGGTTCCAGCCAGATCACGATTGAGATCAAGGCCGGTGGCGTTGAGCAGATTAAGGTCATCGACGACGGCCACGGGATCGCCTCCGAAGAAGTTTCCATAGCCTTTCAGCGCCACGCCACCAGCAAGATTGACAGCCAAGAACAACTGGACGCCATCGCGACATTGGGTTTTCGAGGTGAAGCCCTGCCCAGCATAGCCGCTGTCTCTCGCACCGCCATCACCACCAGACAGCCCCTGAATCTTGGCGGCTTTCGCCTGGAGTTGCTCTGGGGAGAGCTGGTCTCGTCTGGGAGTCAGGGTAGCCCGCCGGGGACCGCCGTCGAGGTCTTGGACCTGTTCGGAAATCTGCCCGCTCGGCGCAAGTTTCTCAAGTCCTCTTCGGCTGAAACTTCCCGCATCCAGGAGCTGGTCAGCAGGTACGCGCTGGTCTTCCCAGGGATACGTTTCCAATTGATGGTGGATGGCCGTGTCTTGTTCACCAGTCTCGGCAACGGCGTTCCCAGAGAAGCCCTGCTTGTAGTCTATGGTTCCCAGGCGGCTGTTGCCATGCTGGAGGTGCACGGGGAGGACCCGGAGACCGGCTACCAGGTCGACGGTTTCGCCGGTGCGCCCAGTCTGACCAGGGCCAATCGGACCTACATGACTTTTTTCGTCAACCGGCGTTGGGTGCAGAGCCGGATGCTCTCCTTCGCGGTGGAAGAGGCCTATATGGGCCTGCTACAGGTGAAACGCTACCCACTGGCGGCCCTGAACATCAGCATCCCCTACGAGGAAGTGGACGTTAATTCGCATCCTTCCAAACGCGAGGTCCGATTCCGTGAGGAGAACCTGGTCTTCTCCACGGTTCAGCGGGCCGTCCGGGCCGTGTTGGTGGCCGATTCGCCCATTCCAAGCCTGGCGCCTCCCCCAGGATCTGCCTACCCCGCGGCTGTAGCCCCGTCGTTCTTTCCCAGAAGCGCCTTCGGCGGCGCGCAGTATGGCGGTGGAATGCTAGATTATCAAGGAGGCCTCGAAGGCGGCCAAGCTGATGCGGGGTTACCCAATCAACCGGCGCCGCCGTTGAAAGTAGTGGGCCAACTCAAGCTGACCTACATCGTCGCCGAGGGACCAGCCGGTATGTTCTTGGTGGACCAGCACGCCGCTCACGAGCGGGTGCTGTTTGACCGCATCTGCGAGAAGACATCGGAACAAGAACCTCAGTCACAGCCGCTGTTGGAGCCGGTCTCAGTTGACCTGTCTCCAGCCCAGGGCGACACACTGAAGACCCGTCAGGAATCTCTCGAGAATTACGGGTTTCAGTTCGAGCCGTTCGGGGATGGCAGCTATTTACTGCGGGCCGTTCCCGCTATATTCGGCGAGGGAGACCCAGCCAAGGCATTGTTGGACGTTCTGGATATGACGGCCTTCGAGGGTTTGGTGCGGCAGAAAGAGGATGTGACGGCGGCTTCAATAGCTTGTCACGGGGCAATCAGGGCGGGGAAATCATTGACCGAGCCAGAGATGGTTTCGCTATTGGAGCAACTTGAGGCTACGCCCAACCCCCATACCTGCCCCCACGGCAGGCCCACCATGGTCCATTTCAGCTCTAACCACATGGAGCGTGAGTTCGGCCGGCGTTAGTTAGCCGTTGCGGCGCGGGTCGCGGCGTGGGTCAGAGGCGGGGTGGAAGATGGAGTCTTCGTTGGGGAAGTCGTCAGTAGCAGATTTTTCGTCGCCGCCACGGAACCGGCCAAGCATCCCCAACGGTCCGCCCACGATGGCCAGGACGGCTGCGCCCAGTCCCATCTTGGCTAGGAAACTGCGGCGAGACTCGCCGGACTTCTGCTGGGGTTCCATCTCGTTGGCCAAGGTATTCTCCTACCGGTGCGCCCGTACCAGGGCTCGTATCTCTAGAGTCAGGTAGATTGTACAAGACAGGCCGGGATTTGCAACACCGTCACGGGTGTCAAATTGCAGGTCTTATAGTCGTAGCCTACAAGGAGGCGTCATCCATCACCATCTGGGCCACCCGGCGTCCCATGCGCACCGAATAGTTGGTGCCCCGGTCCTCAGGGTAGATCTGGGTGGTATTGGCCAGATACAGGCCCTTGTGCGGCGTGCGGTGGCCGGGTATCCCTGCGCCGTAATTGATCCCCACGATGGGTTGGGCGCCGTCTACCCGGTGATGGTGGTATTCGATCACCCACGACCGGTCGAAGTCCGGGTTGATCTTCTGTAGATGGGGTACGAACAGGTCCATGAGTTCTTCGCCGGATTTCTGGTACAGATCGCTGTCCCGGCTGGGGTAATTGCTGATGTATAGGATGTGCTTTCCGCCGTACAACTCACGGTCTATCAGGTTCGTATGCTCAATCAGCGCGACGAAGGGCATGTCCGGGTCGGCGATGTTCATCCAGTACTTGTTGGTGAATGGCCGGTCCATCACCAGCACCATCAACACGGCTGAAAGGTAATCGATTCCCACCAGCTTGTTATGGTAGTCCTCGGGCATGGGCGGGGCCAGGCGCGTGAAGACGTAGGATGGCGTGGTGGCGATCACGGCGTCATATTCCCGGAGTTCGCTTTCAGAATCCTCCAGCCGCACGTCCAGCGTGGTGGCCGAACCCTCCGATTCCACGATCTTTCCTACCGATGCCGAGGTGTGAACCGCGCCGCCTTGTTGGGCGATCCGGTCTGCCAGGACTTCAATCACCTCACCGAAGCTGCCCATGGGGTATCCCAGGTGCTCAACCTGCCCCGCGCCTTTCCTGGACGCCACCCGCAGGGTTACCTTGTTCCAAATCCAGGTCATGCCAATCTTATCGTAAAATTCTCCGAATTTCCCTCGAAGTAAGGGCTCCCAGATAACCTCATATCCCTTGGGGCCCATGCGCCGCGATAACCAGTCCTTTGCCGTAACGTTTTCGAATTTGGCGTAGTATTTGGTCTTCTGTAGGAGCAATGTCCAAAGGCCCACTCTGACGCGGTCCAAGAACGGCAACGGCTTGAAGAAAAGGAGATCGCGAGGGCTGGCAAAGTCCCAGACTTTGCCGCCGTAATAGAAACCCACGCTGGACTCCAGCCAGGCCAGCTTGTCCCCCAGGCCCAATTCGTGGATCAACTCGGTGATTTCGATATCACTCACAAATAGGTGGTGATATCCCCGCTCTAGCCGGCCTCCGAACACGTCGAAGGTGGAAGCCTGGCCTCCCAGGAAACCAGCCTGCTCAAAGACCTCTGCGAAGTGGCCCTGCTTGGTTAATTCATAGGCGGCTGCCAGTCCGGCAACTCCGCCACCGATGATTCCGACCCGCATCAGTCGTCTTCCCCGGCCGACTCACCGGCTAGTTCCGGGGCGGATTCCAGGTTACTTGACCTGCTGGCGGCGGTCATCTCGCGGAGGGACAGGTTGTTCTTCCAGAGCAGGGCCAGGCCGGCCAGGTTGACCGGCAGCCAGAGGGCCACCAGGTGCACGAACCCGCTGTAAGCCCCGGCCAGAGATGCGCCGACACCTAGGGACATCAGCGTCTGCTGAGCTACTATCTCAAAAGGTCCAATACCGCCGATGGCGCTGGGGATCGATGTCGCCAAGTTGGAGGTCGCGGTTAGAAGCAGCACGACCAGCAGCAGGACGCCCACGGAGTCGAAATGTTCGTCGATTCCAAATGAGTAGGCCAGCATGAAGTACATAGAGCCTTCCAGCAGCCACACCGGCAGGGAGTAGAGGAACAGCGCGAGGTGCTTGGACGGTGAACTCAACACGGCCAGGCCGGCTACAAAGGTCCGGAAGAGCCCTTTTACTTTCGGACGGTGTCCGGCGGGGACGATGTTCAGCCAACCTTCCATTCGACCGGCGAATGTTGGGGAGCTGCCCAGAAGAGTGAAGACTGTTAGCAGCACGGCGAACGCAGCGATTGTGGCGGCCAAGAAGACGATTCCGGTTGCCCGTGACACGTCGGCCGCGCCGTCGAATTCCCCGAGCATCAGCAGCCAGGGCGCGGCCAGGGCGGCGAAGGCCAGCAGGGTTATTCCGTCATAGACCCGTTCCACGGCGATGGTTCCCAGGGCTGAACTGGTGTTGATATTCTCGCGGCGGGCCAAATAATAAGAGCGGACAAGTTCACCCAACCGCACAGGTAGCAGGTTGTTGGCCATGTAGCCGATGACTACCACCGGATACAGTCTTCCAACGGCGAAAACACCTATGGGCGCCAGCAGATAACGCCAGCGGACGGCCCGGAACAGGACGCCGACGAAATAGACGGCCACTGAAGGCGCCAACAGGTAGTAGTTGGCGTCCCTAAGGGCGTTTTTCAGTTCCCCCATGTCTACTTGGTAGAAAAGAAGCAGCAGCAGGCCGACGCTGACGCCTCCGCCCAACCAGAACTGCCATCTCTTGAGGATCAAGTGATCGGTTCCTTTTTATTGGCCGACGTGGTCTGGATTCAGTATACCCGCGGCGTGAATACCGGGCCAAGATAAAGCGGCCTGTGTTAATCGTACAGCTACCG
>VFHG01000089.1 GCA_009392075.1 SAR202 cluster bacterium | reverse complement strand
CAGCCGTCAACTTCTTTCGGCAGCGGCGCAACATGGCCCTGGCTTTGGTGTCGACATTCCGCCCCATTGCCGGCGCGATCAACATACAGATAATTTCTTTGATCGCCGCGCATCAGGGTTGGCGGGCAGCTTACCGGTACTTGGGCGTGCTAAGCTTCATCTTGATCGTGCCTGTCATGCTGTTCGTTAGGCGCAGGCCCGAAGACATAGGCTTGCTACCCGACGGGGCCAGCCCGGATGGCGCAGGGGCGTCTCTGGGCAGCGGCAGGCCCCAAGCATCTACTCCGGAGTTTAGTTGGACCGCCAAAGAAGCCGTACGTACTCGCGCTTTTTGGCTGCTTTTGACCATCACGGCTCTGGGCACGTTGGCTTCCAGCGCCACCGGCTTCAGCTTGGTCCCGTTCCTGGTGCAGGACGCAGGGCTGTCTACCGCAGCCGCAGCCGGCGTGTTGAGTTTGGGCACGTTCTTGGCGGTGGCCAATATCGTCTGGGGCTACCTGGCGGATCGAATAACTCCCCGAAGATGTTTGATGGTCATGATGATTGGGGCCGGCGCGATGATGGCGTTCTTGCTCTCGGTGGATTCCGTTGGGGAGGCATTGATCTTCGCCGTTATCTGGGGAGTGTTTTCCGGAGGGCTGGGGTCATTGGAGAACATGGTGCTGGCCGGGTATTTCGGCCGCGGTTCCTACGGCACCATCCTCGGCGTATTTTCGCCTCTGCAGATGATCGCCCTGGGTCTTGGACCGGGTTTGGCGTCCGCAGTCAGGGCATTGGCCGGGGATTTCTACATCCTCTACTTTGCAATGGGAGTGGCCTATTTCGTTTCGGCGGTGCTGATGTACATCGCCAAGCCGCCCCTTCGTCCCGTGCGGGACGCGGCCGAGACGGTTTTGTCCGGCGATTAGCTCATTTCCGAGCCGCCAGATACGCTTATGGAAAGACCGGTCACGTAATCGGACTCCGCAGAGGCTAGGAAGGCTGCCATCCGGGCGATGTCGTCGCCCTGTGCGATACGGCCCATCGGGACCCGGAAGGCCCGTTCCCGCACCATGTCGGCCCGGTACTCCTCGCCCGACTCTCCCGCCGGCGCCAACGCTCCGGCGATGAAATCCACCCGCTCCGTGTCCACTAGCCCGGGGCAGATGGCGTTGACGTTGATCTGGTTAACCGCCATCTCTTGGGCCATCGCCTGGGTGAAACCGATGACAGCAAATTTGGAGGCGCAGTAGGCTGCGTAACGGGCGATGCCGCGCTTGCCGGCGCCCGAGGATATGTTGATTATCTTGCCGCCGCCGCCCCGATTGACCATGTGTGTTGCCACCGCCCGCGAGACTAGATAGGTGCCCCGAACGTTGACCCGCTGCACCTCATCGAAGGCCTCTTCTTCCAATTCCAGCACGGGCACACGGTCCTTGCCGGGCCGTGACCCGGCGTTGTTGACCAGGATATCGATTTTACCGAACTGGTCCAGGGTTTTGGCCACCATATCGGCCACCTGGGCGCCATCGGAAACGTCCGAGAACAGACCCAGAGCCTGACGGCCTTTATTTTCGATCTCCTCAACAACACTGTTCAGCCCGGCCCAACCGGCCTGCCGGTCCTCAGCGCGAATGGCCGTCGCGCTGGCCTCGATGTCGGTAACAACTACGTCAGACCCTTCGTCAGCCAGGCGCAAGGCGATGCTCCGGCCGATGCCGTGCCGCCCGCCCGCTCCGGTTATCAGGGCAACTTTTCCACTCAGGTCGTACATTTTTTCCTCACAAAAACATCAAGCTTTAAAAGCTAATGCAGTTTAGCTAATGGGGTCCAGATGTGCCAGGGGTATGCCAGTGGCGGGTTTAGACCGTTGCTTGGTCAGGAGGCAGAGCGGTTGGCCGCCAGGCCTGCCAGACAACGCCCTTGCTGGGCGAGAAAAGCATAGCCGCCAGGAACAATCCGGTGGTGACGACCACGATGCTTGGGCCGGTGGGCAGGTCGGCATGGAAAGACAGGTAGAGTCCGGCCACTGTGGAGACTAGCCCGGTGATCACGCTGATGGTCATGATCCCCGGCAACCGGCGGGCCAAGAGGGCTGCGGTTGCGGCGGGGGTGACTAAAAGCGCCAACACTAAGACGATTCCCACGGCTTTTAATGATGCAACAGTGGTGATGCCCACGAGAAGGGGCAGCAGGTACTGGATGAACCGGACGGGAATCCCTGATGCGGCGGACATGGTGGCGTCATAGGCCGTGAATAATAATTCTTTGTAGAGAGCCGTGATGGCCAAGAGCACCCCACCGGCAACCGCGCCGATGAGCATGACCTCTCCCCATGACACACCCAAAACGTTTCCGAAGAGCAACCCAAAAAGGTCGGCGGTGTAGTTGTTGACTCGGCTCATCAGAATGATCCCCACGGCGAACCCGCTGGCGAAGATAATGCCGATGGCGGTGTCCAAGCGGAGATGGGCCCGGCGGCTTATAAAGGTTATGGCCAACGAAGCGGGAACCGCCCAGGCAAAAGCCCCCCAGAAAACGCTGCCGCCGAAGAAATAAGCCACGGACATGCCGGCCAGGGACGAGTGGGCCACAGCGTCGCCCATGAAGGCCATCCCTCGCAGCACCACGAAAACGCCCACCACCGAGCAGACTAGCGCGGCGAATGAGGCGGCCAGTAAAGCCCGCTGCATGAAGGCGAACTCCCAGGGCTCGACCAGGAAATCAATCATGCTTGTGGTCCGAATGATCGACTTCCGGCGTGCCGTCTGGGTGTGTGTGATGTTGGAGAGCGTAGGCCTGGCCGTCCAGGTGCACCATCAGCAAGTGGGTGCCAAAGGTGTCACCCAGCACCTGCTCGTTCAGCACTTCCGACGGTTTGCCGAAGGCAATCAGCCGCCGGTTGAGGCAGGCCGCTTTGTCGCACCGTGACGATACACAAGACAGGTCGTGGGTGCTGAGCACCACGGTGGCGCCCTTGGCGCGCAGCTCGTCCAGCAGGTCTAGCAGTTGGTGTTGGGCGGTGGCATCCAAGCCAGCCATGGGCTCGTCTAGCAGCAGCAGCTCTGGGTTATGGGCCATGGCCCTCGCCAAGAGCACCCGCCGCCGCTGCCCGCCGGATAGCTCGCCGATCAGCCGGTCCCGCAGATCGAACATCTTGACCAGTTCCAGCGAGGCGTCGGCGGCATCGCGGTCTTCCTTCGTGGTGCGGTGGAACAAGCCACGGCGGGAGTAGCGCCCCATGAGCGCCACGTCGGCCACCGTCACCGGAAAGTCCCAATCAACCAATTCCGTCTGGGGGGTGTACCCGACCAGGCGCCTCTGGGGAACACCGTCGATGCCCAGAACCGAAACTTCGCCACGCAGAGGCTTAATCAGTCCCAGCACGGTCTTGATTAGCGTTGATTTACCTGAGCCGTTGGGTCCGATGATGCCCACCATGTCACCCCGGTCAACTTGAAAATTCACCGCTTCCAGCACCGGATTCCCGTCGTATCCGGCCCAGAGGTTGCGGACGGCCAAGGCCGGTCCTGTGCTGATTTTTGTGTCTACACTCATATGGGTTCGGTGCGTTCCCGGTTACCTAAGGAGCCTGGCCAGGCTCTTGGCGTTGAATAGCATCATGTCGATATAGCTGGTGATCTCGCCGTTTTGGACGTCGGAGTAGATGGGCCCGACCTCGATTCCGGCTTCTTCGGCGGCCTTCTGTAACAGGCCGGAATTGAACTGGGGCTCTGCGAAGACCGCTGGCACTCCCTGCTCGCGTACCCGTTCTAGTATCGCTACAACCGGGCCAGGGGACACCTGGCTGGCATCACTGTCGACTAGGGCCGTTACTTCCCATCCGTAGCGCGCGCCGAAGTGGCCAAAAGCATCGTGGAAGGTGATTAGCAGCCGACGGTTCGGGTCGACCGTATTCAGGGTGCTGGCAATGTCAAAGTCCAGCTTGGTCAATCGGTCGTTGTACGAGTCGAAATTCGCCTGATATCCAGCCGAGTTTTTCGGGTCGGCCTCGATCAGTCCATCTCTTATCCCCTCCGCGTACTTCACGGTAAAAACTGGGTTCTGCCAGAAATGAGGGTCGTTTTCATCCAGGTCCAGGAGTTGCTCCGCGGCCAGTATGTGGACCAAATCGTCTGAAGTAGAAACCTCAATCACTTGGTCGAGGAATTGGTCAAGTCCTCCGCCATTCGAGACCACCAATGCGGCTCGGCTCAACGCCACGTTGTCGGCGGGCGTGCTCTGGAAGGAATGGACGTCGGCGCCTGGGGGCACCAGGGCGATCACATTCACCAGATCACCGCCCACGTTCTGCACCAGATCGGCTAACAGGGCCGTGGTTGTCACCACCTGTAACCGGTTCTCCTCGGTAGCTTGGCTGGCTGACGATGAATTGCAGGCCGCGGCCGAAAGCAGAATCGCCATCGCCGTTGGAACGATCCATATCGCTTTGTGTAGGCGGGGCTTCGGCCAATATCGCCTCCGAATCAAGTGATTAAGTATCAATTAATTTTGCTTTTGAGAGTAAGTATCAATAGGGGTAAAAAGAGAGACTAGACCGCCGCCAGTTCCGCTGAAGAATCCGAAGTGGAGCAAGATCGGCACCGCCCGTAGACCTCCAGCCAATGCCCGCTGAGTTCAAATCCGTGGCTGGCCGAGGTCTGTTGCAGCAACTCCTCAATGTCACAGCCGAGCAGGTCCTGAGAAGATCCACATTCGACGCAGAGCAGGTGGTGGTGATGTCCCCGGTGGCTTAGTTGGTAGTGGAGATCGCCGTCTTCCAGCAACACCCGGCAGAGCACACCAGTCTCAACTAGCAACTTAAGGGACCGGAATATAGTGGCCCGGCCCAAAGAAGGCAGTTGCTCTCTCAGGTCCTCTGCGGTGAAGTGCTTATCCTGATTGGCGATGA
>VFHG01000088.1 GCA_009392075.1 SAR202 cluster bacterium | reverse complement strand
CGGGAGGTGACCCAGTCGATCTACAGCGGATGTTGTCCATCACTGTAGCGATCGGGCCTCACGAACTAGCCTTGGCAGAGGCCGATTATTCGCGTTTCGTGATCCATCACTACATGAACCGCTTCCAGAACTGGGAAACGTTACCCACCCAGGCCGACCCGGTAGCGTCTGCCGTGACGGCCCAGGTTGGCGGCCTAAGCCTGTTTGCGCTCACTGTCGGCCCGCCGTCCGCTCCAGCCCGTCCCAGAAACGCAAGGGAACAGGTCTCCAGGAGAACGGTAGCCCGGTTCCCAGAACAGGATTTGTGTATTCTTAGCCGTGGTGGGAAAATGGCCAGGCTCGCCATCACCTGTAACAGCCATCGGCGGGCAAAACCAACGATTGAGGAGAAACGACGTGGCGTCAATCAGAGTTAATAAGGCGAAGCAGAAATTGCAGAAGGGGGAAGTTATCACCGTGGTTTCCGGTCTGCAGAGCAGCGACATTATCGATTTCTTGGGTCCAATGGACTTCGACGCCGCTTGGATCGAGTGCGAGCACGGATCGATCGACTGGCACGAGTTGGGCAATATGACTAGAGCTTGTGATCTCTGGGAGATGGCTTCAGTAACCAGGGTCAATTCCAACGACCCTGGCCTGATTACTCGCACTCTTGACCGGGGCTCGTTGGGGATAGTGGTGCCCCACGTGAACACTAAAGAGGCTGCTGAACAGGCAGCCCAGTCCACAAAATACTCCCCCTTGGGCTACCGGGGGATGTTTGGCGGGCGGCAATCTTTTGGGGTCAGTGACTACTTCCACCGGGCCAACGACCAAACGATGGTCATCGTGCTGCTCGAAGAGGCTGAGGCCCTCGAGAATTTGGACGAGATACTGACGGTGCCGGACATCGACGTGTTTTTCATAGCGCCGTCGGACCTTTCCCAGACGATGGGCCACATCGGTGATGCCGGCCATCCGGAAGTCTTGGCGGCGATCGACGATGGCATCGCCAAGATCATAGCCGCAGGAAAGGTGGCGGGAACGCTGGTCAACGACGAAAGTGTGGAAGAATACGCCCAGAAAGGGGTCCAGTTCTTGATGACGCCTTGGAACGCTTGGGTGGCCAGAGGAGCCGCCGCCTTCGTGGAGAAGGCCAACAATGCACGTTAAGCGCCGTTAATTCCTGACTCGAAGCGCCTATTATGTTGGCGGAGAGTCTGTGTCTTTGGGAACAGACTCCCGTCCTGGTTTTTTCAGGGGCATCAGCATCAAAGCGCCGATGATGAACAAGGCCGCGGCGCCTGCTATCAGAACATGGTAGCCAAAATCGTCCGCACGGCCTGGAATTCGGTTTAGGGCGTCGATGCCTGGGCCAAGCATTTTTGCAATGGCTGCGCCGCCGATGGTCGCCAAGTTGACTATCCCCATGTGTAGGCCGGCCTGGCCTTCTTCTGCCAGTTCGTTGGCCAGGGCCCAATTTGCGCTCAGCAATACACCTATCGATGCGCCGATAACGCTGGCGATGATCAAGACCTGCGTTGAGTCGTCCGCGGTCAGCATCCATAAAGTGCTTAGTGCTGCGCCAATCGCGCCAACCATGACCACCGGCCTCCTGCCCACCCGGTCCGACACCCGCCCGGAGATATACACGCCAATCGCCAAAGCGCTGGCGATCACCAAGGTCATGCGTCCCAAAGCCTCGGCCGGATTGTCTAGACCCACCGAGTCCCTGAGGAAGAAAAGCCCGTAGGTCTGGAATGAGGCTATGGCTGTGATCATGATTAGACGGGAGAACAGGAATAGGCTTAGTTGGGCACTCATCACCGAACGGAACGACGATTGGATATCAGTCCGCTGAGAGTCTACGGGCGCCTTTAATTCCCGGCGCGAAACCTGGACTGAAGTGATCGAAATAGCCAGAATCATGAGGAAAGCAAGAATACCCAGAGAGATCCATTCCCAGTCGAGTGACCCGGTATTGCCGATCAAAGCGCCGGTCACCGCGATCATTACCGCTCCGCCAGCGGCGTCGGACATGATCTTCATCGACGATGCCATGCCGATGCGATTCAATGGCACACAGTCCCGGATCAGCGCTAACCCTGGTCCGTAGGCGATGTTCACGTTGGCCTGAATGAAGATCCAGACAGCGAACAAAACACCGAAGTTGGGAGCTAGTCTGATGCCCACCAACCCAATTGCGGAGAACACGGCGCCCGAGATGATGAACGGGACGCGGCGGCCAAACGCAGACCGAGTGCGGTCGCTGATGCGTCCGATGGTTGGCTGGACCATGGCCGCCATGACCAGGCCGCTGATGCCCAAGATCGCCAGATAGGTGTTCTTAAACTCGTCCGGTGCTACCGTCAGAACGATCACCGGCAGTACCACAGTGTCCATTGCCAAGATGAACCCGGTGATCCCAAAGCTGAAGGAATTCAGCTTAAGGAGGTCCCATTGGCTCCATTTCTCAATCGATGAACTTTGGGCCATTCTCGGTGGCCGCCTGGTTTAAGATCGATTCCTTCGCAGGTCGCGCGCCAGCCGCGCGCATCCAATCGTTAGGACAAGTCTGTGCCTCACACCTGACCCGGCGATTGACCGAGGTCTATAATACATCAGCTTACGCACCCGAAATTCCGATTGACGGAGCTGGTAGGCACGGTTTCATAAAAAATGCCAGCTAATATCGACCGTGTGCTAAGGGCGCCACCGATTCAAAAACGGAGGGCGGAACTCAGAAATGAAGATTTGTTCCCTACTCCCCAGCGGGACCGAGATATTGTTTGCCCTAGGGCTGGGCGACCAAGTCGCGGGCGTCTCCGACCTGTGTGACTTTCCAGCAGAGGCCCGGTCCAAGCCAGTAGTCAGCCACAGTAAAGTCGATCCGTCGGTCATGTCTAGCGACGAAGTGGAAGCTGCCATGATCGACATATTGACCAGAGGTGATAATCCCTTTGAGTTAGACCAAGAGTGGCTGGTCCGGGAGTCGCCAGACGTGATCTTGACCCAGGACCTTTGTCACGTCTGCGAAGTGGATGTCGGGCAGGTCACCGGAGTTGTTGCTGGAATGGATGTCCAGCCTGAGATAGTAGTGCTACAGCCGATGACGTTCGAAGGCGTACTGAACTCGTTCTTGCAGATCGGACTCGCCTGCGGCGCTGAAATCGAAGCGAATGAGGCCATTGCCAAAATACGTCAGCGGGTCAGGTCGATCCAAGACAAACTACCGGCGGCCGCGCACCGGCCACGGGTGTTTTCTATCGAGGGAATCAATCCCTTGGTACTGGGCGGCCACTGGATACCCGATCTTTTGGAACTGGCCGGAGGAAACCAGGATTTGCTCCCCTCCGGCAGCGCCGCTAAACGATTGGAATGGCGCGAGGTCCATGACTATAACCCCGATAAACTGTTCGTAGACCTGTGCTCGTCTGACCTGGCAAGAAATCTTCGTGAAGTCCCGTGGTTGGAGAGTCAAGAAGGCTGGCGGGATATGACGTGTGTCCAGAACGGCGAAGTCTATCTGATCGACCATTCATACTTTAGCCGGCCTGGGCCTAGAACCATTGAAGGCTTGGAGATTCTGGCCCAATTAACGCATCCAGACCTATTTAACGGGTTGGTGCCCAGGAACGCGGTGGTCAAGCTAGATGTTCAGCGTTACGCGGGCCGTCCAGACGGAGAGATCAGCGACTGCTTCAGCCCCTATCACTAAATAGCCAGAACGCAACCAATTTCTGTGGTGGCAGCCTAATATTTGAGCGTATATAATATTGGCGATTGCACCTGTATCACTATTGTGTAGGTATTGTCTTGCTAGATACTTCCGAGTTTAGGGCTGCCCTAGGATTGTTCGCCACCGGCGTGACGGTTATAACGACACTGGATGATGACAGCGAACCCCATTCTATGACGGCGAACGCTTTCTCATCGATATGCCTGGATCCCCCGACCGTCATGGTCTGTATTGCCCACGGGACCAATACCCATGGCTTCATGGAAAAGACAAGCAAGTTCGGAGTGAATATTCTCAGGCAAGAGCAGCAGGAACTGGGTGCATATTTCGCTAAGAAGCCGGAAGACCGGACCGCCGACGTTGAATTCAATTACTCGGAAGCGGACGACCAGGTGCCGGTGTTGGACGGGTCAATGGTTTTCTTCGGCTGCGAGGTGCTTGGATCCCATGTTTACGGCGACCATACGATATATATCGGTCTAGTAAAAGAAATGCGCCGGAACGAGCCCGGCGCACCTCTGATGTTCTACAACAGCCGCTGGTACAACCCGGCGGAAGATTAGATAGCAACTTTTATCGACGGCTAGCCATTATTTGAGGCTGGCCATGAAATTTTCGATCTCTTCGTTCACTACTTTGTACTCTTCCATCTGAAAGAAATGTGAACCGCCCGGGATGATTGTCTCCCTAACGTTTTGCATGTGCTCGGTTAGGTAATCGGCGTACTTGACCGGAGTTACCATGTCCTCGCTTCCGCAAAGCACCTGGGTGGGCAAATCGATCCCGCCCAACTGGTCCATCACGTCGAAGCCGTCGCAGGCCAGAAGATCGTTCAATTGGACTTCCGGGCCAAGTTCCACAGCTCTTTGCGACAGCACCGGGTGCATATCTGGGGCGACTCCTGCGAAAGACTTCATGTAACCAGCTAGCCATTCTGTATTATCCGGACCCGGTTGGCGGCAGCGTTCCATCTTATCGGGATTCACGTAAGGGCGGGCACCCGTTCCCATGAGGATGATTCCCTTCAGTTCTTCGGGATACCTGAGAGCATATAGGAGCGTGATAGCCCCACCCATACCGTGCCCGCAGAGGACGACATTTTTGTACCGGCGGGCAGTGATGAATCCGCGCACCCACTCAAGGTAACTGTCGATATTGTGGCAGGGTGTGCCGGTGGAGTGTCCGAGCAGATCGATTGCCTTGGAGTTTCGGAAATGCTGGAGCTGGTAGTAGTAGGAGAGACTGGAGCTACCGGCTCCGTGCAGGAAAACGAGTTTCATCTAATAACGCTCTCGGAGTAATTTGACCCCAGGTAATATTGATAATGAATATCGGGCATTATCAATATTTATATTAATATGGTATGGAACAATTTGTTTCTGTTCAAGCGTCAACCGTAGCTGAATTTGCTTTTCTTTCTTCCAATAGATGGGTTCTGGTTACTCTTCAGACTCCTCTTCGGTTTCAGCGTCGTCTTGACCCTCGTCGGGCTCGTCGGCCTGATCGACATCTTCGTTCTCGATTACTTCCTCCGTATCTTCGATCTCTTCGGTGTCTTCAGTATCAACTTCGGCTTTGCTGGCTTTGGACGCTGTGTTCTTAGGTTTGGATGGAGATTTTCCATTGCTTTCTCCGTCAGGAGCGCTCTGAGTGTCCGATTCTTGGAAGCAAGCTATGGAAGCAACGTAGTCATCCGGTTCCCGGTCGCGCCAGACAATCACACCTTGGGTGTTTCGCCCAGTGACCCTGACGTCTTCCAAAGTGATTCGGACCACCTGGGCCTTGGCTGAGACGATAAGAATCAGCTGTCCTGGCCCTTCCGAGACCACCCTGGCAGCCGCCACCTTGCCGGCTTTCTCGGTTGTACGGAATGTTCGCACGCCCTGGCCGCCCCTCGAATGGCGGGGGTAGCTGGCCAAGGGGGTGCTCTTTCCGTAGCCGCCTTGGCTGACGATCAACAGATGACTGTTGGGTGTCACCGTGCTCATGGCGACGACCTCGTCTTTGTTCAACAACCGGATCCCTCTGACACCTCCGGCGGTCCGGGAGCGGGGAGTCAGCCCGGCGACGGGGAATTTGATCGCCTGACCCTGCTCGGTGACCATGACCACGTCTTTGGCTTCGCCCACCTGGGCGACCGAGACCAACTCATCGCCTTGCTCAAGGTCGAAAACAATCAACCCGGAGGGGCGGATGCGGGTGAGTTCACCGGTTTTAAGAGCTTTGATCTCACCCTTCTTGGTCGCCAACAACAGAGGGTATTCGTCTCTGGGATTGTCGATTAGGAGCATGGCCTGGATTGCCTCTCCCCGGTCCAAGGGAAGCAGGTTGGCCAGCAAAACGCCCCTGCTGGTGCGGGATGAGTCTCCGTGGATCTGGTATGCCTTCAACGGATATACCCTTCCCCGGTTGGTGAAGAAGAACAGAGTGTCGTGGGTGTCCACAACCACCAAGTCCAACACGGCATCGTCTTCTCTAGTACGCATGCCGACGACGCCCTTGCCACCGCGGTGCTGAGTGCGGAAGGTATCGGAAGGCACCCGTTTCACGTAGCCCTTTTGGCTGAGGGTGATGATCGCGTCTTCGTGGGGAATGAACGACTCGTCGGTCTGGTCGGCGAGCTCGGCATCGTGGATCACGGTCCGGCGTGGGTTGTTGAAAGTCTTTTTTAGAGCTTGAGTCTCTGTTTTTATCTCGGCCATGACCAATTCCGGGCTGGCCAGCAAGGCTTCGAGTTCGGTAATTTTAGCGACCAGGTCGTCGTGCTCTTTCTCCAACCGTTCGCGCTCCAAAGCGGCCAAACGGCGAAGCTGCATCTCCAAGATGGCCTGGGCTTGGACCTCGCTCAGGTCCAAAGTTGTCATCAGGTTATTCCGGGCTGCTTCCACATCGGCGGAATCCCGGATGATCTGAATGACCTCATCCATACGGTCCAGCGCTAACAGAAGCCCCTGGACCACGTGGTCGCGCTCTTGGGCTTTCTGCAACTGGTATTCAGACCGGCGGCGAATCACTACCTGGCGGTGTTCAATGAACAGGACCAGGCAACGCTTCAGCGGAAGTATCTGGGGTTGGCCGTCAACCAGGGCCAACATGATGGTGTTGAATGACGATCTGAGCGCCGTATGACGGAACAGGTTGTTCATCACCACGTAAGTTTGGGCGTCGCGGCGCAGTTCGATGACGATCCGCATACCGTGGCGGTCGGACTCGTCCCGGATGTCAGATATACCGTCCAGTTTCTTCTCTCTGGTAAGGTTCGCGATTTTCTCGACCAGATTCGCCTTGTTAACCTGATAGGGAAGTTCGGTGATAATTATCTGTTCCCGGTCACGGCTGTTAGGGATCTCTTCGATCTCGGTCGTGGCTTCCATGATGATCCGGCCACGGCCAGTGGTGTAGGTGTCGTAGATCCCCATGTGGCCGAGGATATTGGCGCCCGTAGGAAAGTCGGGGCCCTTGATCGACCGCATCAATTGTTCAGTGGAGGTATCTGGGTCGTCGATCAGCCTGACGACGGCGTCGCAGACCTCGCCTAGATTGTGGGGAGGTATGTTGGTGGCCATACCCACGGCGATGCCGGATGCTCCATTGATCAGCATGTTGGGCAGTCGTGCCGGAAGAACGGTAGGCTCACCCAGAGAGTCGTCGAAGTTTGGTGTGAAGTTGACGGTGTTCTGGTCTATATCCGCAAGCAATTCATCGGCGATGGGGGCCAGCCGGGCTTCGGTGTACCGCATAGCGGCAGGAGGGTCGCCGTCGATGCTGCCGAAGTTGCCTTGCCCTGTGATGAGCGGGTAGCGCATGGAGAAATCTTGGGCCAAACGGACGAGGGCGTCGTACACCGACCCTTCACCATGGGGATGGAACTTGCCCAGCACTTCTCCGGCGATCCTGGCGCTCTTTCTATAGGCGCCGCCGGGGCGGATGCCCATGTCGTGCATCGCGTATAGGATCCGGCGGTGGACCGGTTTCAGTCCGTCGCGCACGTCGGGAAGCGCCCGGGACACGATAACGCTCATCGCATACGTCAGATACGAAGTGCGCATCTCGTCTTGTATGCGTACCGGACGTTCTCCCGAGGTAGGTTCTTCGGGGTTAGTTGTTACCATCAGCTAATGCTCCTTGAGAGTCCAATACTTGGGATTAAAAGACTGTATCTTCACGACTCAAACGACTCTTGGGTATTTTAGGAAAACGAATCAGTCAGGCGGCGAATTCAGAGATGAAGGTTTCGGCCCGTTCTTGCAATCCAAGAAACAGGTTATCGAACATCTTGGGGACCTCATCTTGTCTTTCCGGATGACACTGCAGGCCAATCACCCAGCTATGCTCCGGACTCTCCAACCCTTCGATCAACCCATCCTCCACCTCATATGCAGTGGTCATCAGGCGCGGGGCCCGTTGCGCCTCTTTCAGCCCTTGGTGATGCAGGCTGTTCACCTTGAAGAATCCTGCCATTCCAATCACCGGCGCGGCTTTTGCGCCAGGCGCCAGGTATATCGTATGAGAGGCCGACTCCCATTTTCCGTCGACCTTGTGAGCTTTGTGGCCTGGTAAGTCCTGGATCAACTTGCCGCCGAAGAATACGTTCAGCAGTTGCATGCCCCGGCAGATGGCCAACACAGGCATGTCGCGCTCTAACGCGTATTCCAGAACACGTAATTCCAGGTCGTCCAGGGGTCGGTTCAGCGTTAGCCCGGCACTGGCGTCTGGCTCTTCACCATAGAGAACTGGATCAATGTCCGGCCCTCCGCACAGTAGGAGACCGCCAACGTCGCGCATCACTTCGTCTGTGGCCACATCGGAGTGGTCATCTGGGATTACTACGCGTACAGCCGCCCCTGCGGACTCCATCACTTCAACGTATCGGCGTGCGTTTTTGTGACCGGAAGAGGTAATTGCTACAATTGCCATATGACATAACATTGTAACTGAATTGTGCCTGTTGTTACAGTGTTAACGCGTCGGAATTGAACCGGTTTTCGTGCGTATCGACGCCTGTAAATATTTGCTCCCACCCGTCCGATTTTGTTAAGCTAGCTCACAAAGACCTCAGGATGGCCCACATCACTGCTGTGGAACTGGGTCTCGAGCTAAGTCAATGATAATTCGGTAACCTGGCGCAAACCTGGTTTAATGAGGGTTTAGATGAGAGAAGTTATACAAGGAGCGATTGACGACTTGAAAGAGGGTCAACCCTGTGTTCTGGCCACTGTGGTGCGGACGAAAGGTTCCACGCCTCAGAAAGCCGGCGCGATGTTGCTTGTCCGGCAGGACGGCTCCGGAGTTGGCACGCTGGGCGGCGGCTGCGTTGAGGGCGACATCTGGTTTGCGGCGAAAGAGATTCTGCGCCTGAACGGGGGAGCTGAATTCAAAGACTATTATCTGAACGAAGACATCGCCGCCCGTGACGGCCTTGTCTGCGGCGGCACCATGTATTTCTATCTGCAACCGCTGCGTGAACCAGACGACTTCTTGTCCGTCGGCTCTGAGATCGTGGAAGCCTACGACGGCGGCCAACCGGTAAGCCTGGCCACGGTTGTTAACGCTAAAGAAGGCGGCCCGGCCCTGGGCGCCAAATTGTTGCTGCGGTCTGATGGCTCTGTCACCGGTTCATTGGGGACCGCGGAACTGGACACCCAAGCCATCGAGATCGCGGAGAGAGTGGCGGACGTCGGCAGCAACGAGGCATTCAGCCTCGCCGACGGCACAGAGGTTTTCGTTGAAGGCTTTACTACGCCTCCGACGCTGGTCATGGTGGGCGGAGGACATGTCGGCAAGGCCACTGCAGACCTGGCCTATTCGTTGGGCTACCGGGTGTATGTGGTGGACGACCGGCCCGAGTTCTCCAACGAAGAACGGTTCCCGAATGCGGAAGAAACAGTTGTCGCCACCTACGACAAATGGTCCGACCACCTTGACCTGAACGTGAACAGTTTCGTGGTGGTTGCAACCCGGGGCCACCGGTTTGACGATATGGCCTTGGAATCGGCACTGAAGACCCGCGCCCGATATATCGGCGTGCTGGGCAGCCGCCGCAAGACCATTATGATTTACAGGCGTCTGCTGAAGCAGGGCGTGCCCTTGGAGCGCATCAAAGAGGTCTACGCACCCATCGGGCTGAACATCGGCGCTTTGGAGCCTGAGGAATTGGCCGTGAGCATCATGTCGGAGATCATAATGGTGCGGCGCGGCGGCGACGGCGGGCAAATGCAGATGGGCGACTGGTACATAGACCGGGCCGCTGAGATCGTCGAACGCACGCCCGAAGACGCACTTGAAGACTCAGCTGAAGACTCACTCGAAACCTCAGTAGAAGTCTAGGGCGAATCCCTATGCGCGGCGTTTGGGCGATACTTCTGGCCGCCGGTGAGTCCAGCCGCATGGGCCAACTGAAGGCCCTGCTTCCTTGGCGGCACACGAGCCTTATCGAACACCAACTCCGTTCGCTACTAGACGCTGGTGTTGAACAAGTCGTAGTGGTCATCGGCCATGATGCCGAACGCCTGAAACCGATCATCGAGGCCGTCGACGGCGCGACGTGGGCCTTGAATAACGATTACCTTCAGGGCAAGACCACTTCACTGAAGACCGGAGTAACCGCCCTTAGCGGCGAGCAGGTGTTGGACGTGCTACTACTGAACGTGGACCAGCCTCGCGATCCAGACACAGTGCGGACATTGCTCGAAAGACACCAGTCCTCATCCTACCGGATCACCATCCCGACTCACGGCGGCAAAGGCGGCCATCCGATTCTGATCGCCGCCGAACTATTGCCAGAACTGGCCGACATCGAAGAAGAATCCCAGGGGCTCAAAGCCGTGGTGCGGCGGCACGAAGACGCCACGGAACGCTTGGAACTAGATGACCCTTCGCTACTTTGGGACTTGAACACTCCGGAGCAGTACCAAAAAGCCCTAGACTCTGGCCTGTAACGGCCGCGTTGCTCCCACCGCGTCATCCGACGAGCGAATCACCGGTTATTAGGCTGGAGTTGGGTCTCGGGTTATGAACTTGCCTGGGAGCGCTAAGGACGATAGGAAGCCCAGGAAGAACAACCCGGAGGCGAAGTAGAAGGCTGCATGCCAGCCGATGTACTCCACGATCACCCCTGCGATGATTGACGCCATGGCTCCGAAGAATGCATTGCTGCCCCACATGAGTCCGATGAACGTCCCTTCCAGACCCTTGGCGGCTGCAACATCGATGGCCGCCGCCTGAGTTAGGGAGTTGACCGAGAACAAGAACACTCCAAACATCAGCACCGAGGCGGTCATGCCGGGTCCGTCGCCGCCTAAAGCCATTGTGGTCGGGAAGATGACGGCCGAGGCCATGATGAATATGATGATTGGTTTTCTTCCGATACGGTCCGACAATGCCCCGAACAACGGCCCGGCGAAGATGCCCGGCGCCGCCAGCAGAGCCACGTGGAAGCCGACCCAGAAATTGCTTAGTTCAAGTTGGTCCGACAGATACAGAGGAATGACCCAGAGCAATGACCGGTCACCCATACCGCGCACTGCGGAGACGGTGAATATCCACCACATGCCGGTGCCCCGGAAAGACTCGCGCATGTCGCGCATCTGGGTCCGGAATTTTGCACCGTAATCGACTCCTTCGATTTTGGGGCCGCCTACGTTGCGCAACAGGAAGAATATGACCACCGCCAGCGCGAGCAGTACCGGGGTGCCGCCGCCCATGATCCAACGCCATCCAACGACAGCCAGCAGGCCGCCGACGATCAACGGACCAAGCCAGTCGCCGACGTTTCCGGTGGAACGGTGCAGCGATATAAAGAGACCACGTTGCCTAGGGAATCGCTGGGCCAGCAGGCCCAGGGCCGGTGGGTGCCACAATGCAGTCCCGGCCGAAGCCAGCGCAAGGGAAGCCAGGATCAGGCCGTAGGTCGGCGCGATCGACACTAGGAAGTAACCGATGGCGATCAGGCTCATGCTGAAGGCGAGGATATGAGCCCTGCGATGCTGGAACATATCGACGAAGAAGCCGCCGGTCATGCTCGTGGCGCCGCCGGAAAGCTGCCTGACTGCGTCCAGCAAGCCGGCTTGGATAGGAGCGAGACCCAAGGTGATGTAGATCTGGGGGATTAGCACCAAGAAGGCGCGGCCGTACATGTGCTCCAGGGCGTGGGCGCCAATCACCGTGGTGGCCATCACCGGGTCTTTGGTGCGCTGTTGTTGTGGATCGGCAATCGATTGTGGGTCTACAGCTTCAGCCAAAGTTCTTAATTCTCCACGGTACCTGTTATATAGATATCCAATACATCAAACACACGATGGGCAGTATACACCGGTGACATACACCGGTGACTAATCCGGTAACAGAGTTAAGGTTTCGGGAATATCCGGGTA
>VFHG01000087.1 GCA_009392075.1 SAR202 cluster bacterium | reverse complement strand
GATGCTCACCAAGGCCAAAGAGGACAGCGAGAAAATTCGCAGCAAGGCCAAGGCCGACAGCGAAGCGGACTTGAGCACTGCCCAATCCGATGCCCAAGAGATCCTCGGCAAGGCCCGGCAGGAAGCTCAGGCCATCATCAATGTCTCCCAGACACTAGCCCAAAGCACTGAGTCTAACGCCAGGCTCCAAGCGGAGTTTTTCATCAGGCAGACAACTCAGAACGTCACCGATGGGATCCGCGCCTCGGTGATGGAGATTTGCAACAATCTTCTGCCCACAGTGGAAGAATTCGGGAAGGACTCCCCGCAGGCGCTTAACGCTGAACCCGAAGCAGCCAACGAAGCGCCCTCGCTAGAGAGCGCCGACTCTGATGAAGAACATGCTCCCTCCACCAACGGTGTTGACGCTGATTCTTCAGAGAAGCCTTCCGGAAGCAAGGCCAAAGCTTCCAAGAAGAGCATCGCGGCATAATTGCACAAACTTCTCTAAGAGCGGCCTGAAGCTCCCTTCAGGCTAGAAAGCTGGGCATGAAAAGACCCCCACGATGTGGGGGTCTTTTTTCGTCGCGATCTATCTCCTGACATTGGCGGCCTGAATCATTGAGAGGAGCTGTTTCCACCGGTTGAGTCGCCTCCAGATTCCGCCTTCAACTCGGCAACCTTGGCCAGATCCTGTTCCGATTCTTCGTAAAGGCCCAAGCGGTGATACATTACTCCCCGGTTGTGGTAGGCCTCAGAGTAATTTGGATTGATCCGGATCGCTTCAGTGTAGTTTTCGGCGGCGCGTTCGTATTCATCCATCCCGGAGAGAATATTTCCCCGGTTTATGTAAACATCAGGGTCATTGGGGTCGAGACGGATGGCCTCGTCGTAATCCTCTAGTGCCCGGGCATGCTGCTCCAAGTCGTTGTAGGCGTTCCCTCGGTTGTTGTAGGCCGCAGCGTAATCGGGGTTGATTCTGATTACCTCGTCGTAGTCCTCAATGGCCCGCTCATTCTCACCCAGGGCGTGGTAGGCGGTCCCCCGGTTGCTGAAGGCTGGAACATTTTCGGGGTCTAAAGCTATAGCCTCGTTGTAATCTTCGATCGCGCGCTCGTGCTCGCCCACTGCGAGGTAGGCATTGCCGCGATTGTTGTAGGCCACCACGTATTCGGGATTGATCCGGATCGCCTCGTCGTAGTCGTTGACGGAGCGCCAATGCTCACCCAGATCGTAGTATGCGATTCCCCGGTTGTTGTAGGCTGCGGAATACTGCGAGTTATGCTGGATGGCCTGGTCGTAATCCTCGATGGCACGCACATTCTGGCCTAGGTCGTGGTAGACGTTCCCCCGGTTGTGGTAGGCCTCGGAATACTCCGGATTGATGCGAACGGCCTCATCGTAGCCTTCTATCGCACTCTCAAATTGACCCAGTGCGTAGTAGGCCACGCCCAGACTGTAGTAAAACCCGGACCGTTCGGGCGTCGACTGGTTCATTGCAATTTTTTACGTTACGCTCAAGTTGAATCTGGGCCGGCAGCCGGGCCCATCGTTTTGATCACCAGTTTTTCCGTACCCCAATCTTTGAGGCCGAGTATACCATTCAAGCACAAAAACAAGGGAGAACCTAGGGGCGAGGAAACCGTGATTGGGGCACTGTCGTACTAATACCAGACCGGGATGGAATCATTGACCTGGCCTAGAGCGCCGCGATTCCCGGTACATCGGCATAAATCGAATTCTGTTATCCGTCCCAGAGGACGGTTGGGGATAACCGGAAAATGTCACGAATATTTGCTTTGCCAGTGATGGCCGTTGTTTTGGGCTTGTTGGCTTGTGGGGCCTCCGCAACTAAGGCGCCGTTAGCTTCGACGCTTGCGCCATCAACCTCAGGAGATGCGCAAGTTTCGACCCGTACACTGTCAGACACAGCTGCGCCCACTTCAGAGGTTAATACTGCGGGTGGCGCGGTAGCCGCTCAGGCATCGGATTCGCTTCCAACCCCCGAGGTCGGAGCCACGGCGACGCTTCAGACCGATTCGAATTCGACGGCGCCGGCTAACTCATCTACGCCCGCAGGCGCCACGGCTCCGGAATCGTCACCTCCAGCGACTCCTGTAACTGCTCCAAATTCGCCTTCGGCGGCCGCTCCCTCGAAAGCGGCGATCATCGTAGACCAGCCTGGGGTTGGCATCGACGTCGGCAGCACCGTCTCGCACTTTGAATTCACGTTAATTGACGGAACGCGGCAGTCAACGGCCCAGCTCGCGAGCCAAGGGCGGCCGGTGTTCCTATTCTTCTTTGCAACTTGGTGAGCCGTCTGCCGCTCCGAGTTACGGAGCATGAAAAATGTCTACCCCGAGTTCGCGGACCGCGTAGATTTCTATGCCATTGGCCAAAGCCCATTCGAGAGCATCGACCAATTGGAGTCGTACCGGATCAAAGAGGGTTACCCCTGGCCGATAGCTGAGATAGACACAGACGTACTAAAAGGGCTGCGGGTTCTGCAGCAGTCGACCAAGATCGCACTGGACCACCAAGGAATCATTACCTACCGGGCTGGCTACGCCGACGGCGGCGCAGACAAGTGGCGCGAGGTATTCTCCGACCTCACGGAACTGGCCGGCGGCTGAGATAGCCCAACTGTTTCGGCCACCCGGATATGCCCAGTTTGACTCCCCAGACCGCGGGTGTTAGATTTCCGCAAACCGGGTCAGGCAGTTCCGGCTGGGCATAAACATGCCAGAAACAGTGGGATGCCATGCTGGCCAAAGAGTATCTTTTGCTGGCCAAACCGGTCTTCAAGATTCTCGATCTGCTGCAGATTCCCAAAATCTTGCAGGTACTTTTACGTCTACTTACCCACACCTCAGTACTGACCGCAGAAGAGTTGGAAGCGTCTGGCCAGGTTCTGGGCCCTGAGACAGTGCAGTACCCGAAAGTCAGGATCGCGGAGGGCGGGGTGATGGCCCTGGTTTTCAAGATGAACGGCGACCGGGCGATGACCTTATTCCACACCATCAACCTTCCCGCAAAAGGACATCATTCACGGGGCCACCTCAAACTGCTGGTGCACGATATGGTGCACGTGAAACAGTTCGAAAAGGACGGCTCGGTCTATCTCGCGCAGGCCGTACAAGCCCAGAAAACCGAGGGTTACAAATACGGAGGCTGGCAGGGTCTGGCTAAGAAACGTCCGGGCGGCAAGCGGTTCAGCGATTTCAACCGTGAGCAGCAAGGCCAGATTGCTCAGGACTATTACGACGATGTCCTGACCGCCGACCCGCCCTCGACCGACGAACAGAAGCAGGCATTCGAGCCTTATATCGCGGACTTGCAGGCAGGGATTTTCTAGTTTGGTAGGCTAGAGACCCGATTCCGCCAAGAAATTTTTAATCGGGCCACTGAACCGCCGGTGATGCTCGATGATACCCAGGTGTTTAGCTCCCTGAACTATCTCTATTTGAGCCTTGGGCATAGCCAGGGCCATCTCTTGCACCATTCTGGGCGTTGAACCTGGGTCGCCGTCTCCGGTGATGATTAGGGTTGGCATGGCGAAGGATCCGTAGTCCAGATGGTGGTCCTCCGCGTTTGACAGCAGTTCATAGCTCTCAAGAAACCTGGCCGGGTCGTTTTTCTGCAGCCTGGCAGTGATCTGGCGTTCCACGTCTGGATGGGCTGCCAAGAACTCCGAGTTGAACCACCTCTGCAGCGCCGATGCTTCTAGTCCTTGCTGGTCGCCGTCCTTTGCTTGTTGGACTCTTAAAGACATCGCCGCCCGTTCCTCAGACGTGCGTTGGTAGGTGGTGCTGATCAAGACCAACGCCGAAACGATGTCTGGGTAGGACGAGGCAAAATGCTTGGCCACCTGGCCCCCGAGGGAAAACCCTACCAACACCATCTCTTCGATCTGGAGCTCTTCAAGCAGGGCCCGCAACTGGTCTATGAAGGGATGGAAAGTCTGGGCGCCGAGACGTTTATCGGTGTCGCCGTGCCCCAGCAGATCGTAGGTTAGCGTGGACCGGCCCGCAAAATCAGCCAGCATCGCGCCCCAGATGCTTTGGTCAAGGCCGACTCCATGGGCCAACACAATTGGTCTCGTGCCTGGAGTCTCTAAATATTCGAATCGAGTCCCATGTGCATCGATGCTCATTGGTGTGGCATACCTTTTGACTAGGGCTGGATAAATTGACACTCTCGAAATCGGGTGCTAGCGTCTGTTCTGCCGTGGGTGAACGACCACGGCATTTCATCGAGGAGACAACATGAAGTTTAGCAACTTCTTATTCCCGGAGAGCCAATCTCCTGACGGCGACTATGACGTCATTGAAGAATCTCTCCGGGAGGCAGAACTGTCCGAGGAACTTGGCTACGACGTGGTCTGGCTGGCAGAGCACCATTTCGACGGGGGCTGCGCCTACGTGGACCCAACCACCTTCGCCGCGGCCATCGCCGCCCGCACCAAGAAGATCAAGATTGGGTTCGCCGTGGCCCAGATGGCCTTGCACCACCCCATCAGGTTCGCCGAGCAGATCGCACTGGTCGACAATATCAGCAAGGGCCGCATGATCGTTGGCGTAGGCCGGGGCACGGCCTACAACTTCTACGAGTTCCGTGGGTTTGGCATCGACCCTGACGATTCCCACGAGATGCTCTTGGAAGTGGAAGATATCCTGCTCCAAGCCTGGACCACCAGGGACTACAAGCACAACGGCAAGTACTGGCAGTTGGAATTGCCCGTGTTGCGGCCACAGGTGTACCAGAAACCACACCCGCCCATGATTCGCGCTTGCTCCGGTCTGGAATCGACGCTGGAAATGGCCCGGGAGGGACGGCCGTTCATGATGAACGTCCAGAGCGACGAGGTCACCGTCGAACGCATGGACCAATACCGGGCGACGATGTCCGACGCCGGCCATAACGATGAGACCGTGGCCCGCAATGTGGCCGACTCGTGGGTCTGGCGCAATATATTCGTGGCTGAGACCGATGCTGAAGCCGAGAAAGTAGGGATTCCCTACTTCCAAAACATGCGGTCCTACCTGCAGACCAACCGCGACCGAATGAACACGGCGGCGGAACTTGAAGCCCAGGCGTCTAGAATCGTCGGTTCGGCCAGGAATTCACTGGAACATGGAATAATCGTCGGCTCACCCGAGACCGTGACCGAGCGGCTTCAGAAGGTGCACGGCACCGGCGTTGGCGGAGTGATCATCCACTTCCGTCTGGGAGCCATGCCTTACGACATCGCAGCCAACAGCTTGAAGCTGTTCGCCCAGAAGGTGGCGCCCAACTTCCAAGACTGAGCGCCTTTCTAGCCAAGAGCGCAGCCCTTACTTCAAGTCCAGCAGTTCCACCTCGAACTTGAGGGTGGCATTCGGGGGAATCACGCCGCCAGCGCCCGAGGCCCCGTAGGCTAGGTCAGGGGGAATTATCAATTCAACCTTACCGCCGATGTTCATGGTCGCCACGCCTTCGTCCCAGCCCTTGATCACCCGGCCGGCGCCCAGTGGGAACTCGAATGGCGTGCCCCGGTCGACTGAGCTGTCGAATTTGGTGCCGTCCAGCAGCCAGCCGGTGTAATGGACCACCGCGGTCTTTCCCGCTTCTGCCTTATCGCCGGTCCCAATTTCGATCACCTTGATCTGTAGCCCGGAAGCCGTGGTGGTGGTTTCTTCATCTGCCATGTTTACCTCTGAGTTAGATTCGGAATCAGAATCGGAGGAAGACCCGCATGCGACTCCCAAGGTTGCCAAGAACACAAAAATCAAGAGCCACCGCATGTCGTTAGACCTCCGCTGTTATGTAAATGCCGCCCGTTCGCGCCCAAAGATGTTAGCACAACGTTTATTTGGATGAAGTGACATCTCTATCCGATGCCTGGCATTTAGATTATGATGTCACCTACTTTAAATGAGGAGGCAACATCGATGACCGATGATTTCAGGCAGCGGGTAGAAGCCGCCAAGGGCCAGACTACACCCGTCGAAGTTACCGTTTCAAAAGAACAGATGGACGCGGAACCCAAGATACTGTTGATCGAGACACGTCTTAAAGAGAACGTCCCGCTCAGCGAGCAGGCTGAAAACGTGGTTTTCATGTCGGTTGAAGACTTGGACGCGGCGGCTGAAGACTGTTCCAGGCTGGACCCGAGGCTTTCGGACCCAAACGTACAGATCATCACAACTTGAAAACTTGGAAACAGGGCCGCCGTGGGCGCCCAGATACTCCAAGACATGGGATTCGACAACGTGGCATACATGGACGGCGGGATGACCGCTTGGAAAGAAGCCGGTCTGCCAACCAAGGAATAAATTAGGTATAAGACAGAACAATCTTAGGCGGTGAGTTATGGCCGAGCGAGTCTGGGACAAGTTTCTTACTGATCAAGACCGGGAACACGTGGCGATGGGCGAGAACAAGCACGTGGGCTTTGGCGAGAAGCCGGCCCTGCTGCTGATCGACCTCTATCGGTGGGTGTTCGGTGACCGGCCCCAGCCTATCCTGGAGGCTACCAAAGAGTGGCCGGCCAGTTGCGGCCTGGCCGCCTGGGACGCCATCCGCCCGATTCAGACCGTCCTAAAAACGGCCCGGGATGCCGGCATCCCCGTGATTCACGCAACCGGACGCGACGATGACGGCCTGGCTGGCTGGAGCACGGGCCGGCAGGTCTACGGCAACCAAGACCGAAGTCCGGAAGCACTGGAACGCCGCAACCGACGCAATGACATCATCGACGAGGTAGCTCCCATCGACGGCGAGCCGGTCATGCGCAAAGACTCTCCCAGCGCTTTCTGGGGAACACCTCTGATCGGCCACCTGACCGCCCATAACGTGGACACCATCATCGCCGTGGGCGAGACCACCAGCGGCTGCGTCAGGGCCAGCGTTCTGGACGGCTGCACCAACCGGTTCCGCATGATCGTCGTGGAAGAAGGTGTGTTTGACCGGCACGAAGCCGCCCACGCCATCAACCTGTTCGATATGAACCAGAAATACGCCGATGTCCTGCCTCTGGCCGACGTGCTGGAGTACCTGGGAGAGGTTGGCGCCAAGCGCGGCACGGCGGTCTGAACCGAGCATGCTGGGGAAACGGCCTGGTTGATTGGAAATCGTGCCTGTGGTAAATTAGCTTTAACTAGATAGACCGGCAACGGTCGGAGATTCGAATGGCATACGTGACCCCTCGCGATGGCGAGAACCCGGAGAGCCTGGTAAACCGGTTCCGGGCTTCGGTACAGCACTCCGGGATCCTGCGGGAACTCAAGGACCGCCGCTTCTTCCGCTCCAAGGCGCAGAAAGAGCGATTGGCCGCCCAGAGAGCCGCACGCCGTCGCCGTCGCCAGAACCGCAGGTAAGACCGCCGACAAGACCCTGACCCGCACCGAATCGTGCCTGGGTTTGGGTTTCTGCACGCAGTCTTAGCGGAAATGCAATTACCGGGCGGCTTTTTAAGCCGCCTGTTTTACTGAAGGCCAAATCCCAGGGTGATTACCGGTTTTTCTTCAAGCATCGACGTTGAGTGGTGCGGCAATCAGGCGCGTTGACAGCTATAAGTGCCGCTGGTAAATTGGATTAGTTGGCCTTAGCACTTAACCCTATGGAACTGCCAAAGGGTCATCATATACAGGAGAGTACCCGTGCCTCGTTACGATTACCGCTGCGAAAGCTGCAGAACAGAATTTGAATTGGTGCAGTCCTTCGCAGAAGCTGGCAAAGGGACCTGCCCGGCGTGTGCCGGAAAGGGCCAACGGGTCTATCACGCGGTTCCCGTCATCTACAAAGGCAGCGGTTTCTACACCACCGACTACGGACGGCCGAAGACTCCGTCGGAAAGCAAGAACGGCTCCAGCGATAGCTCATCCTCGTCTGACTCAAAATCTTCTGATTCCAATTCTTCCAGCGACTCTAAGTCGTCCACTGATTCCAAATCGGACACGGCCACCAAATCCGCCAGCGACAGTTCATCCAGTTCTTCGTCTGAGTCCAGCAGCAACAGCAACTCCTCCTCCACTCCCGCAAGCTCCAACTAGGAAACTAGTTTTTGGCCTGCTGGGCCTTGCCTGCGCTACGTTCGGTTACTGTATTCCCTTTAGCCTTCCCAAAGGGTTGTTGAGTTTTTCATGAGGGCATTGGTCCAGAGGGTTACCAAAGCTTCGGTTGCCGTTGCCGGCGAGACTGCCGGCGAGATCGGCCCCGGTCTGGTCGTCCTGCTGGGTGTCTCCAAGGAAGACGACGAGGCCGACGCCGAATACCTGGTAGAAAAGACCGCCAACCTCAGGATCTTCGCCGACGATGAGAACCGGTTCAACCGTTCCGCATTGGACATTGGGGCTGAGATTTTAGTCATGAGCCAGTTCACCCTCTACGCAGAGACGCGCAAGGGACGGCGGCCCGACTTCAACCAGGCAGCAGGCCCCGAGGAGGCCAAACGTCTCTACGAACATACGGTGCGGTTGTTCCGGGACAAAGGGTTGAAGGTGGCCACCGGAAGATTCCAAGAGCACATGCTGGTCAGCTTGGAGAACGACGGCCCGGTAACCCTGATGCTAGACAGCGCCGACCGGCAGCGCCCACGCCGGAGTTAGTCTGGGGAGACCAGACCGGCGTCAAGAGAACAGGTGGTTCGACAAGGTCACCATGAGCGGTTTGGTGGAACAATTCTCCGTTTCCGCTCCATCGCCAGTATCACCGGGTCGACTGGACTTACCATGGCTCCTCCAATGAGTAGTCGGGATGTTTAGTCGAATTCTAAGTCTAGGCTGATGTCTAAGGCGTCGACTGAATGAGTCAGGCCGCCAATAGAGATCAGGTCCACGCCCGTTTCCGCTACCGCCCGCACGGTGTCGTAGGTGATACCCCCGGAGGCTTCCACGATGGCCTGGTCGCCTATAACCATCATGGCGTCGGCCATCTCAGGTACCGACATGTTGTCCAGCATGATGATGTGGGCGCCGGCTTCCAAGGCCACCTCCACCTGGTCCATAGTCTCCACTTCCACCTCAACCTTGATGGTGTGGGAGGCGCGGGCCAGGGCCAGTTGGATCACGTCTTTCAGGCCCATCTCGCGGAATGCGTTGGCCTGAATGTGATTGTCCTTGATCAGGATGCCATCGGCCAGATTCAGCCGGTGATTGTAGCCACCGCCCATGCGCACTGAATATTTGTCCAGGTAACGGTGGCCGGGGACCGTCTTTCGAGTGTCCACTATTCTGGCGTTCAGGCCTTTAACCGCCTCAACGTAGCGGTTGGTGTCGCTGGCGATACCACTCATCCGCTGCATGAAATTCAGCGCGATGCGCTCAGCCCTAAGAATCCCGGCCGCCGAGCCACGGACCACTGCGATGTCATCCCCGGGAGAGAGTGGCGCGCCGTCTTGCAAGACCGCTTTTACATCCAATGCAGGGTCAACACGTAGGAATACAGCCATGGCCACATCGACCCCAGCCAGCACGCCGTTGGCTTTGGCCCGCAACCAGCCTGTGCCCTGAATCTCCGGCGGGATCACCGCCTGGGTTGTAGAGTCATTGAAGGTTTGGTCTTCTGCGACGGCCGCGTCGATCAACGCATAGACGTCGGGGGGGAACTGAGTCATGGGACAGCCTTCCTTACATTATCGATGAAAGCCTGGAGGCCGGGTGATTTGCCAGGCACAATTGTACCGCAACTGCATTTGGCGGGCCATAAGGGAAAGGCAGGAGAAACGAGAGGCGGGTCTACCTGAAAGAGGGCATCCGGTTCAAGGCGATCTTGGAGTCGCGCTTGATGTCGTCAGGCACGTTAATCTCGTTATTGACCTTGCCGTCCAGCATCCAGAGCACGTAGGCGGGGTGTACGCGGTACATGGTGGAGCAGGGGCAGGCCACCGAGTCCAGGCAGAAAACGGTCTTATCTGGGTTGTTGATGGCTAACCGGTTGGCCAGACTGACCTCGGTGCCGATCCCCCATTTGCTGCCAGGCGGGGCTGAGTTGACCTTTTCCCGGATGAATTCAGTGGAGCCGACCATGTCCTCGGCCTGGACGGTTTCCATCGGGCATTCCGGGTGGGCAATGATGTTGATGTCAGGGTGCAGCGCCCTCGCCGCATTTATCTGGCTGGTCGTGAACCGGGTATGGACGGAGCAATGGCCCTGCCAGAGCACCATCTTGGCTCGGCGGAGCTGCTCCGGCGTGTTTCGGCCCAGATGTTGGTCAGCAGGAAGAGCATACACTCGCCCTGTTCAAAGGCCCACTCAAGAGCAGCCTTGGCGTTTGAAGATGTACAAACGATGCCGTTGTTCCGGCCACAAAGGGCCTTTATCCCGGCGATGGAATTCATATAGGTGGCAGGAACTATTCCGACCAGTCCCAGGGCCTCTTCCAGGTCGGCCCAGGCATCTTCAACATCCTCCGTCGGCGCCATGTCAGCCACTGAGCAGCCAGCGGTGATGTTGGGCAGGATTACTTCCTGGTGGGGGCGGCCAGGATGCAGGCGGTCTCCGCCATGAAATGCACGCCACAGAAGATAATGTAATCGGCATCG
>VFHG01000086.1 GCA_009392075.1 SAR202 cluster bacterium | reverse complement strand
GGGTAGTAATACTTGAGCCAGGCCATGTGGTAGGCGGTCGCGCCAAAGGCAAAGGCGTGGGACTCGGGGAACATGTAGTGGCCGTTGAACTTCTGGAAGATCCGTTGGGCGGTATCTTCAGAAACGCCTAACTCGGCGGCCCCGTCCCGGAACTTCTCCCAATAGTGGCGAATCAAAAGTTCGTTGTTGCGCTTGCCAAAGGCCCGGCGCAGTTGGTCGGCCTCCAGCCCCGTGAAACCGGCCACATCCATGGCCACCTGGTTCACCTGGTCTTGGAACAGGATGATCCCCAGGGTCCGCTCCAGCGCCCTCTGCTCCAGGGGGTGATCGTAGTCCCAAGGGACGTTCTCGGAACGGCGTTGGATGAACTGCGTAACGCCGTCGTTAACGCCCACGCCGGGACGCACCGCGCCCACCTCGTAGGCCATGTCGGTCAAGTTCCAGGGCTTGATGCGAGGCACGGTCTGCATCTGGGCGGCCGACTCCACCTGAAAGATGCCGATGGTATCGGCCCGGTGCATGTTCTCGTAAACTGCCTTGTCATTGAAGTCGATGCGGCTCAGGTCGATGTAATTGCCCTCACGCTCTTCTATTAAAAGTAAACACTCTTGCATTTGAGAAAGCGCGCCCAGGGCCAGGAAGTCGATCTTCACGAACCCGGCCTGGTCGATGCTGTCCTTGTCCCAATGGCAGATGTAGCGATCGGCGATGGCCGCCTGCTGGATCGGCACCGTGTCGATGAGGGGAGACGAGCTGATAATCATGCCGCCGGGGTGTTGGGCCAGGTACTTTGGAAAACCGTCCAACTGGGCTGCCATCTCAATGAGGTTACGCCAGCCCGGCGCGTCCACCTTGTCCCGGAACTCGGGCAGTTGCAGCATCTCCAGTTCCAATTCCTTGGCGTCGTGGGAGTCGACCCGCTTGGCCAGCTTGTCCATGCCCTGGGTGGGCAGGCCCAGCGCCTTACCCAGATCCCGGATGGCGCCTTTCATCTGGTAGGTGCTGATCATGCCGGTCAAAACGGCCCGGTCCCAGCCCCACTTCCGGTGCACCCGCACGATCAGTTCCTCCCGGATGTTGCGGGGAAAGTCCAGGTCTATGTCGGGCACCGAGCCCAGATCGTCGGACAGGAACCGGTCCAGGGACAGGTTGTATTCCAGTGGGTCGATGTGGGATAGGCCGATCAAGTAGCCCACCAGCATGGCTACCGACGAGCCCCGACCCCTCCCCGGCGGGCGTTCCTCCAAGGGTATCTCGGCATCACTCAGCCCCATCTCGATCATGATCTGCCGGGCCATCTGGATAATCTCGTAGTAGATCAGAAAGAACCCCGCTAGGTCATGCTTCCCGATCAGTCGAAGCTCTTCTTGCAGCCGGTCTTCGATTTTTTGCTTGCTTTGAGTTGTTTGAGCGCCGCCGTAGCGGCGTTCGGCGGCCTGGCGGCACAGGTCTTCCAAGTGACTCTGGGGAGTGGCGCCATCGGGAACCGGGTAGTCTGGGAACCGGTAGGCCAGGTCCTTGGTCAGATCGAATGAACAACGCTCGGCGATTCGGAGGGTGTTCTTGATGGCCTCAGGGCACCGGGAGAACAGGGATGCCATCTCGTCAGGTGATTTGAGATAGAACTGGTTGTTGGCCCGACGTTCTTTGTGGGTCTCCTCCAGGCTGAGGTTGTTCTTGATGGAGACCAGGGCGTCCTGCAGCCGGTGGCGTTCCGGCACGTGGTAGTGGACATTGTTAGTGGCTACCGTGGGGACACCCAGCTTGAGGGCCAGGTCGATGAGCCGGCGGTTGCGGACGGTGTCGCCCTGCACCAGGTTCTGCTGCAGTTCCACGAACACGTTGTCAGCGCCGAACCAGTCCAGGTACTGCCGCAGTTGGGTCTCAGCCTCGGCGTAGTGGCCCTCAGCCAGCAGACTGGGCACCCGGCCCGTGCGGCAGCCGGTCAGCAGGATCAGACCGTCGAGAAAGTCCGGCAGGTACTTCAAGTCCAGAGCGGGGTTCTTGCGGTCTGCGGCCACATACGAATAAGAGATCAGGTTGGAAAGCTGGCTATAGCCGCCCTTGTTCTCAGCCAGGAGGGTCAGGTGGGAGCCGTCTTTAATGGTCATCTCGACGCCGGTGATGGACTGCATCTCCAGAGTCTTAGCCACCTGGGCGAAATGCATGGCCCCGCACAGATTATCGTGGTCGGTCAAAGCCAGCGCACGCAGTCCCAGGTCCCGGGCGCGCACCAGCAGGTCTTCCACTGAGGAGGCACCTTCCTGGAAAGAATAGTTACTGTGGCAGTGAAGTTCGGCGTACATTAGCGAGCTGTTAGCTTTTTGGGGTGGTTTTTTATGGTTTGGATGAAGGATGTGAGCATTCTTTTTATTTCTGAGGTGTTGACTGAGAGGTTTGTGTGTTCTTCAGTGGATAGAAAACCTAGGTCTTGGCTTAATAGCAGGTGGTATTCCAGTTCGCTTGCCGAGCCCCTCGCAATCAGAAGAAAACGGGCGAATTCGGCATCGCCTTCTCGACCGCAACCATCTGCACCCTATAAACAGAAAGAACCAACTGATGGCCTTTCTCCCACACCTTCAACTCTCTAAAATCTTTCATCGAAAACGCTCCGTTTCATTGCTAACCGCTGACCGCCGAAAGCTTTCAGCTTTCACCCCCCTTTCTGCCAGTACCATTGGGCATTTAGCTGGTCTCGGTAGATGGTTAGGCGGCGATCGTCTTGGGTGGTTATCTGGTAGTAGCGGCGGGAGATGGGGCGTTCCCGCCACCATTCGTCGTCCACCTGCCATATGTCGTTGATGGAGGTGACTGTCAGGGCGGCGAGCGTTGGGCTTCGGCTTTCTTGCGTTGGCCAACGGGAACGGGCTGGGCGGTTGGAGATGGTGGGCGGCAGGGCAACTGACACCGGTCTCTCAGCCCTGTCCTCGGCAACCTCGATGGGCACCGGCAGGTTCAGGGGCCGGAACTGCAAACTCTGGGCGCTCTGGTTCACAGGCTCAGGCGTTTTGCCTCTAGGATTTATGGGTCGAAAGGGACCAGCGCCTGGCGTCTTTCTGGTATGCGCGACCACGGCTCTATCTCCTTCATTTGGTAGATGGGCGGTTTACCGCCCAACAGGGCTTCCAGCTGACGCATCATCTCCTTCAGTTGCTCTTGCTTGCGGACGTCGGAGAAGAGGTTGGTCTGGATGCCCGACTCGCCGGTGAACCCGGCTAGGGTGAGTTTCATGTCTTCCAGCGGTCCGGGCAGGGTCACACTGTCCAACCGGCTTTTCAGGGCGAACAGGGCCCGGTCTCTGCTACCCAACGCCTCTTTGAACCCAAATTTCTTCACCCAGGGCGGCAGCCGGTACACACGGCTTTCGATGGTGGCGGTGCGCACGTAGCGACCGCCGATCTCCGGCCGGGCAAAGGCGCGGCCCAAGAGCGTGCTCAAAGCCGTCAAGATCGGACTCCAGGTGATGGTGGGCGAGGGGAAGGTCAGCGACTCTTCCACAACTTGCTGCGTCCGGTGGGGAGTCAATAATCTGTTGTCCACGCCGCTGGCCAACAGCCAGGCCCGCCGGCCTTCAGCCCCCAACTGGGCTTGGACCGCGCCCTCCGGCAGGGCCGACAACTGGCCCAAGGTGTGGATGCCAAAGCGGTGCAGCCGAGTCTTATTGGCCCATGACAGTGGCAGCAGGCCGATGGACAATCCGCCCATGAAAGCCGCCTTTCCGGCTGCGTCTTGGGGCACCTTGGTGGCACGCCCACTCTGGGTGGTCACCGCGGCGATGTAGGCCGGGAATTTCCCTCCTGCTACGCCGACCCGGGGGTTGAATTCTGAGGGTGCAGCTTGGAGCAGCGACGCAACGACCCGCGCCTCTCCTCCGTACATCAACTCCAGTCCATCCAGGTCCACGTAGGCACAACCGAGCCCATCCCTTTCCACCACCGGACTCCGCAGTTCCAGCGCCTTGACCAGTTTGTCGAAGGTCTCGTTATAGTAGGGCGCGTCAGCCTGCACCAGAGAGGCGTCTTTGCACCGGGCCATGGCCTCGGCAAGGGGCATGCCGGCGCTCACACCACGGACTTCCGCGGAGCTGTCCAGCACCAGGTTCTTGGAGCCGTAACTCTCGGTGATGATCACGGGCTTTCCCCGCAATTGAGGATAGCGGCGGACCTCGGCTTTAACCGGGAGGTGGGTGACAAGCATGCAGGCTATAGAACGGTCGGTCATTGGCTTTAGATGTTCTGATTTTGAGGCCGGTTATGGCCTCTATTTAAAGCTATTTCCTGGTCGGGCACGGATTATATAGAACATTTGTACGACATAACAACGACCGCAAGTCACTATCTTTAAAAAGCCGGGAACATCGATTAAACAAAGTCTAAAAACGCTGGATTCGGGACTTCTGAAACACCGGTTTTGAAAGCAAGAACCGGATAGAACAGCTCAAGGGATTGGGGTATTCTGGTGATGTCAGAAAACTTGAATCATCAACCGGCCAGGAAACGAAATGGAGAAATGGCCCACAGACCTAACCCCGGAAACTTTAGCCCAATGGGTGGAGCAGCATTTCAACGGCACTTTGATGGGCCACCTAGGTATGCAGGTTATCGAGGTAAGCAAAGAACGGGCGGTGGTTGAGCTGCCGGTCCATGGGGGCCTCATGACGCCATCGGGCCACATCCACGCCGGGAGCATGGTCTCCCTGGCCGATACATCGGCCACTTTCGCCGCCATGGCAGCCTTGGGGCAGGCGATAACGTTGGAGGAGATGCCGGTGGCGGTGAGCATCTCAACCCAAATCATAAGCAACGTCAAAGACGGCACTCTGCGGTCTGAAAGCGTCGTGGCGCATCCAGGCCGAACCCTGGTGGCAGTGACCACTCAAATCACAGCCGACGGCGGCAAGCTGCTGGCCCTAGTCAACTCAACTCACTTCGTCCGATCATCAGACTAAGCTCTAACAAAGACCACGAGGAACAACATGGTAGCTACTAGTGAGAAAAACACCGGCCTAGACCCCAAGATGTGGAAGGCGGTCCAGAAAAGGGACACTAGAGCCGATGGGCGGTTCGTGTATGCGGTCCGTTCCACCGGAATATACTGTCGGCCCACCTGCCCCAGCCGCCGGCCGGCACCCCACCGCGTTGCATTCTTCAACCGGGCCATTGAGGCGGAAGCCGCCGGGTTTAGGGCCTGCAAACGCTGCCTGCCGGACCAAGAAATTCCCAGAACCGGTCTGGTGCGCAAGGTCTGTAAATACATCCAAGAACAATCAGACGAATCCGGCTCAGTGCCCACTCTAGCCGAGTTGGGCCGGGCGATCGGCAGCAACCCAACCCATCTACAACGGGTGTTCAAAGAAGCCACAGGGGTCACGCCGCGACAGTACGCGTCGGCCTGGCGCCTGGACCGCTTCAAGGCGATAATCAAAGACGGCCAGGACATCTCAACGGCCCTCTATGAAGCAGGATTCGGCTCGTCCAGCAGGTTGTATGAGACCTCAGAAGAACAGATGGGCATGAGTCCCGGCGCCTATCGCAAGGGAGGAAAGGGCATGAACATCTATCACACAGTGGTGGAATCGCCTCTGGGCCGGCTCTTGGTGGCGGCCACCGACAAAGGCGTTTGCTCCGTGAAGCTAGGCAACTCCGACCTGGCGCTGGAAGACCATCTCATGGCCGAATTTCCGTCGGCCAACCACCAACCGGACGGCGGGAACCTGGCGATCTGGGCCGCAGAGATCCTGTCCTACCTGGACGGAGAGAAAAACAGCCTGGACCTACCCTTGGACATCCGAGCCACGGCATTCCAGCAACAGGTGTGGCAGATGCTCAGGACGATCCCGTACGGCGAGACGCGCACCTACCAACAAGTGGCCCAAACCCTAGGCAAAAAAAGCGCTTCCCGAGCAGTAGGCACGGCCTGTGGGGCCAATCCGGTGGCCCTCGTCATACCTTGCCACCGGATCCTCCGCAAGGACGGCGGGCTGGGCGGTTACGCCTGGGGGCTGGAGAGGAAAAAGTCGTTGTTGGAGATGGAGCAGGCGGTCGATTAACACCCGATCAACGGCGAATGGTGGCTGCACAAAAGCCATTAGCGGGTATTCGACGTATAATTTACTAGGCCGGTCCGAAACCGAGGCCGCCAAATACAATCCCCTAGAGCCAAGTGGATTTGCTCCTCCCAACAAACTCCTCAATCTACTCGCGGATAATCGCAAGACGGGCTTTGTTCCTCCTGCTATCCGTGGTATTTCTCGTTACCTCGTTGACCGCATCCTCCGTGTACGCGGCCGGAGGGGACATCGAAATTGTATCGACCGATGAAAGCGTGGATTTCCCCGGCAATGTGGACCTGTCCGTGACGGCCAAGGGAGATGCCGGCATCGTTGACGTGCGCCTTTACTACCGCACCGTTGGCAGCCGCATTTGGGCCTATGCCTACCCCGATTTCGTGCCCGCCAACCGAATCACCGCCACCCTGAACCTCACAGGTGGAGTCTCAACCTACCTGCCACCAGGCACGGAGGTTGAGTATTACTACGAGATCACCGACGCCCAGGGCAACGTGCTGCGCACTGAACTCGCCTTCGTGGAATACGAAGACACCCGGTTCGATTGGGACGAGGTCAAGGTGGGTCCGCTCACCCTCCGCTATTACGACCAGTCGAGGGCAGTAGTGAGGTCAGTGGTCAAAAGCCTGGAATCGGACCTAGCGCGCCTGCAAGATATACTCCAAATCAAACAGGCTGATGAGATAAAAGGCGTGATCTACAGCAGGCGCTCCCACACCCTGGACGCCTTCCCCCAGCGGAGCCGCACCACCACTGAGCAACAAACGTTCCAGGGATTCGCCTTTCCTGAGCGGAGCATTTTCCTTGGGCTCGGGATGGAACGCGGACTGATCGTCCACGAGTCAGCTCATCTGCTGTTGGGCCAGGCGATGGGCGATAACGCCCTTCCGACGCCTGCCTGGCTGGACGAGGGATTCGCCAGCTATATGGACCCTTCAGTGAAGATCTTCAGCGGCGGGAGCCTGAACTCACGCACAAACCCACTTCGGGGCATGAATACCGTTACCGGCACCCCACATAGCATCGGCACTTTTTATCAGAAATCTTTGAGCGTGGTGGCGTTCATGATGGACCGGTTCGGCGAGACTCAATTTCAGCGGCTCATCACCGAACTAGGGCAAGGCAGCACAATGGACATCGCGTTGACCCGCGTATATGGGTTCGACATCGATGGACTGGACGCCCGTTGGGCGGGAGAGATCGCCACCAAACGGACGGCCGAGCCATCATCTCCAGGGCGGTTGACTCCGGACCCGGAACGCCCGTCACCTATCTTGTTCTTCAATAGCTGGCTTCTGGGCGGGCTGATTTTGTTGGTCCTGGGAGCGGTGTCCATCCAGTACGTGGCTTCCAAACTCCGTCCGGCGCGCTACCCGGAGGATGGCCTACAGCCCTGGGAAGACCCGGACCTGTGGGACGATGACGACGACCTGAATAGCAACGGGCCTTACTAGCGCTAAGCGCAACTTCTCCCAAAATATTCCAAACCGCAAACTAGGAACCATTCATGGCCACGAATCAAGACCAGATACCGATCCTTCAGCAGATGCTCCGGTCGGCTCACAAAGTAGTGATGGACTCGACCGACGGCATCACGGAGCCGGAGATACGCCAGGTGCCGGCTCCAGACGAGTGGACCGTCGCCCAATTGATGTCCCACATTGCTGAGATCGAGTACTTTTGGATGGAAAAGGCGGTCTTGATCACTAAGGAATCCGACCCCAACATCACTCGTAGCGACGTCGAAAACGACCGGCGCGCAGCCGCAGTCGTCGACCGTGCCGGCGACTCACTGGAGGAGCATATATGGAGCCTGGCGACGGCCAACGAATCGGCCGTCGCCACAACCGGGGAGATCTCCCCCGGGGACCTGACCCTCCTTGGCCACAGGGGCGAGAACAACCCCATCACTGTCGAGGGGGTGGTGAGATTTTTGGCCACCCATATGGAAGAACACGCCCACCAGATCATAGAATCCCGGCGGCTGATCAACCGGCGTTGACCGACCTAAATCAGCCGATGGGGCTATGTTATCCTTTCGGGTATGAAACTAAAATTTCTTCTCGCTATATTTGCTGCTGCGATACCATTGGCCGCCTGCGTGTTGGAAACACCAAGCCCGCCTGCCGAACCGACTGAAGCCGCTGCCCCAACGGTGGCGCCAACCCTGCCGCCGCCCGGCGCAACAACGTTGGCTTCAGAACCGGTCAAACGGTTCATCGATGTCGGTGGCGCAAGGATCGCTCAATATTCCAACGTGCCACCCGTAACTATCGACCCGGCAGCCCCGTACAGCGCCGTGATTCGCACTAGCCTAGGGAACATGGAGATCGAGTTGTTCTCGGCGCAGGCCCCAGTCACGGTCAACAACTTCATCTTCTTAGCCAAAGACGGGTTCTATGACAGTGTGGTCTTCCACCGCGTCATCCCCTCGTTCATGATTCAAGGCGGAGACCCGCTTGGACAGGGTACCGGCGGTCCCGGCTACCAGTTCCAAGATGAATTCTCGTCCACGCTTGCGTTCGACCAACCAGGGAGGCTGGCAATGGCCAATTCGGGCCCTGCCACCAACGGCAGCCAGTTCTTCGTGACCACCGTACCGACTCCTCACTTGAACAATGCGCACACGATCTTCGGGCAGATTACCCAAGGGCAGGAAGTGGCGGACGCGATCTCGCTAGCCCAGACCGGGCCTGGGAACGTGCCGATAACGCCGATAGTGATACTGGGCATCGAGATCACAAAAGGCCCCTGATTCTTATCTGACCTTGGAGATTCACACTGGGGAGGGGGCTTTCCCTTCCCCAAGATTGGTCAGCACTCTGGAGGCGTCGGGAAAGAATGTTCTAATCATCAACTTGGCAGACCCTTCGCTTCATTCAGGGTGACATTTGCGAAGCGGTCCTTCAGTTCAGGTAAGATCAATCAATCAACTAACCGGCGGACTTTACCTCTACCTTGGCCAGGCCCTCAACGAACTTCAGGATCGCCGAGTGGTCGGACTCCTGTTCCCCGTCGTTCACTAGAGCGCCCAGCATCTGCTGCAAAAGTGATGTCACGGGCAACGGGATGTTCAACTCCTGAGCTGTTTGCATCACGTTCCTGAGGTCTTTCTGATGCAGGCGGATACGGAATCCTGCCTGGAAGTTCCTGCTAAGCATCATGGGCGCTTTGGCCTCCATGACTGCGCTGCCGGCTAGACCGCCCCTGATGGCGTTGAAAACCTTCTCCGGGTCTACGCCGGCCTTCTGGGAGAGAACCAGCGCCTCGCTCAGCGCCTCGATGTTTGCGGCGACGATGATCTGGTTGGCCAGCTTGGTCACTCCGCCCGCACCGATGTCGCCCGTGAGCACCACGTTCCCGCCCATGACCTGCATCAGGTCCAAGCTCTTGTCGAAGATGGATTGTTTGCCGCCAACCATGACGGCCAAAGTCCCGGCCACTGCGCCTGGTTCGCCACCGCTAACCGGGGCGTCTAGCATCTCCACTCCCTTCTCGGCGCAGGCGGCGGCGATGCGTTGGGAGACCAATGGCGCGATGGAGCTCATATCGATGATTACTGCGCCGCTCTTAGCCCCTTCCAACACTCCATCGGGGCCCAGGATAACCTTCTCTGAGTCTGCCGAGTCTGGAAGCATGGTGATGATGGTGTCACTGGCTGCGGCCACTTCTTTGCTGGATGATGCGCCAATGGCGCCATCGGTGACCACCTCTTCCTGGTTGCTCCCAACGATGTCGTAGACAGTCAGGGAATATCCCGCCTTGAGCAGGTTGCGGGCCATGGGCTTTCCCATGATTCCCAGTCCGATGAATCCTATCTGCTCGGCCATGTGCCGACCTCCTCAAGTTGGTTTATGTTTTCGTCTTTTTACTCGTGCCTGCTTACAGGCGCAAAAACTGTACCACAGAATCCTACGGCACTCCATCGAAAATACGGCGAGGCAGC
>VFHG01000085.1 GCA_009392075.1 SAR202 cluster bacterium | reverse complement strand
CCCCGGAACTCTGCATCCAGGCCACATTCCAGCAGAGCAGTTTCCAGGTCTCCATGCCCAACCGGCGCTGGGCCAATTGGTGGCGCACCAAAGGGTGCTCGGCCAGGGGCTGCCCGCCGTCGGGCGCGGACGCCTGGCAGAACTCAACAAAATCATCGAAAACCCGCCGTACGTTGGCGTACCGCCACAGCCCGGACCGTTCAAAGTCCAGTGTTGTCATGGCGTGGTACCAGCCCCGGTTCTCTTCGCCGATCAGGCAGGAAAGCGGCAACCTGACGTTGTCGAAATGGGTCTGAGCCGCCATCTCGCCGTTGATGTAGGGCAGGGGGGTCAGGCTGATTCCCGGGGTCTTGAGATCGGCGATAAACATGCTGATCCCGCGGTGTTTCTGGGCATCGGGGTCGGTACGCGCCAGCAGGTACATGTAGTCGGCGTGAAATGCATAACTGGTGAACATCTTGGAACCGTTCAGCACGTACTCGTCGCCGTCCCGCTCGGCCCGAAGTTCCAAGGACGCCAGGTCCGAGCCGACGTTGGGTTCGCTGAACCCCTGGCAGTACTCGACCTCGGCCCGAGCGATGGGCCCCAGGTAGCGGTCTTTCTGGTCCTGAGTGCCGAAGACCATGATTGCCGGGCCGACTATGCCTAGGCCGATGGACTGACTTTTAGGCACCCGCCAGTAGCCCAGGTCTTCAGCTAGGATGCCTTGTTCGATGGGCCCTTTCCCGCCGCCGCCGTGTTCTTCGGGCCAGCCGATGGTCAGCCAATTCCGTTCCGCCAGTTTCAGGTTGATTTCCCGGCCGAACTGGTATTGCTCCTCGGTCAAAAGGCCAAAGACCTCCTGCTTTTCCACGGGTACTTCGTCCCTGAGGAACTCTCGGAGTTCTTCTCTGAACTGGTTCTGTTGGGGGGTAAAATTGAAGTCCATCTTTATTTAGCGGAGTATATCAGGCTGGGGCGCAGGCCCTGATTATCTCCAGCGCCTGCTCTTTGGCGCCTTCGCCCATGAACCTGGGCGAGACTATGGGTAGTGTGATGCCAGCATTGCGGTAGTCAGCCAGCTTTCCGCAGACCTCATCTACCGTGCCCACCAGCCCGATCTGGTCGATCAGGCCGCTGGGGACCAGGTCCAGCGCTTCTTTGGTCCGGCCGGCCTGCCAGGCTACCCGCACGTCCTCGATCTCCTCAGGGAAACCGGCGTCGATCATGAGTTTGCGGTAGCGCGGGAAACGGCCAGCGTAGGAGGCGATGGGCATACGCATCAGGTCTCTGGCCACCTCCCGGTCGTCGGACACGGCGCAGGGGAGCAGACTAGCGACTTCAACATCGTCGGGGTTGCGTCCGGCGTTGCGGGCGCCAAGACCCACGGCCTGGGCGGCTTCTTCGGCGTGGGCGAGGGTGCACCAGGTGAGTATCGCCCCCTCGCTGATCTCGCCGCAGACCTCCAGCATCTTGGGGAACACGGCCGCCACGTAGATCGGTATCTCCTTGCGCAAAGGCTGGAACCACAGATCGAAACGTTCTATGTCGTATATCTCCCCGTGGTAGTTCACGTCAGAGTCTTTGAGGATCGCCCGGATGATGTCCACACACTCACGCAGCCGTTGCACCGGGCGGGTGAACTCCAACCCGTGCTCGGGTTCCACCTGGACTTTGTGGCTGCTGCCGACGCCCAGAATGAACCGGCCATTGGAGAAGTAGTCCACCGACGCGGCCGCCATGGCGATTGTCGGCGGGGTGCGGACGAAGACGCTGGTGATACTCGTGCCCAACTTGATCCGTTCCGTGACCATGGCGCAGGCGGTCAGGACCGAGAACTGGTCGCCGCCGTGACCCTCGGCCACCCAGGCTGATTCGTAGCCCAGTTCTTCGGCCACTTTCACACATTCGACTATATCTTGAGGGGACATTCCCCCAGAAAACCCGACCCCGATACGCTCCATATTCGGCCCTCCCAACGCAGAACCTATCCAATTTCTGATAATTTCTTGGCATTGATGCCCTTTGGGGGTCTATGATATGCCATACCGTCAACAAGCCGCAGCCTTGTGCCGTCCAATATCAAGGCCTGCTGCGGAAAATCACCCCACTGCAACCGGACCTAACAGGAATTGACTCCTCAGACGGCGCTAAGCTACAGCAGGTACCGCTGGACAGTCATGGTAGTGTGGCTGTTCTCCAGCGTATCTTCTTTCATGGTGTTGAACACCCTGGGTATTCTGCTGCCCGCCATCAGCGCCGACCTTGATCTCTCGCCCAGCCAGCAAGGACTGCTGGGTTCGGCCTCCCACTGGGGAAACATCGCTCTCGCCATCCCACTCAGTTGGGCAACCTCGCGGCTGTCCCCCAAGTGGCTCACCGCCGCCACACTGCTGGTGGCCACCGGATGTTTGTTCCTGCAAAGTTGGGCCCCGGTGTTCATCGTGCTGCTGGCTGGACGCCTGATGTTCGGCATCAGCAACATCGCCCAGATGCCGGCCCGGGCGCTGCTGACCCGACAGTGGTTCCCGCCCAGGGAAGTGATCTATCTCAACGGCCTATCAAATGTGCTTTTCGGCCTGGTCGTGGGTGGCGGACTGGTGCTGGCGCCGGTGATCCTCGACCTGACGAACGGCGACTGGCGGGCGACACTCAGGATATTCGGGCTTTATTTCGCCGGGATCACTCTGTTGTGGACGTTGGTGGGCAGGGAACGGACCAACGTAGCGGACCAGGACGTTGTAGCGGAGAAAGGCCTGGATGTGGTCAAGGGCGCTTTGGGACACCGGGACCTCTGGATCGGCGGGCTGGGGTTCGCCGGGGCAACGATGTCTTTCGGCGCCTTCCTGGCCTTCTATCCAACGCTCATGCTGGAAGAGTTCGACATATCGCTACGCCTCTCCGGCGTGATCTTAGCTCTGGGTGTCGTCGTGGGCGGCATCGGTGGCATCGGCATCGCCTGGGCGGCGTCGACCCATGGCCGGGAGGGAAATTACCTTCAGGTGCTGGGGATACTGATGATCGGCACCAACCTCGGTATGGTATTAACCGGGTCGGTGCCCGCGTTGTTCGTGCTGTCCTTCTTCAACGGCGTTGCTTGGGCCTTCTTCCCGATCTTGGTGACGATACCGTTCCATCTGCCGGGGATCAAGCCCAGGGAGCTGGCGGTGGCCTTCGCGTTCACGATGATGATGACATCGGTGGGGACTTCCCTGGGTCCGTTGTTCACCGGCTATCTCCAAGAGGGGTTGGACGACCTGAAAATGGCGTTGTTCCTGATCAGTTTCGCCTCAATCAGTCTGATCCTGGCCGGTAGTACGCTAAGATTCAGGTCGCAGCGGCAGACGGCGTAATGCTGTCGGATAGCAGCCTTCAGCGAACCACTTTTTTACTCCAGCACCCCGTCTTCTTCCAACGACTTGTACTCGTCGTCGGACAGTCCGATGAGGTCTTTTAGGACGTGAGCGGTGTGCTCCCCCAAAAGCGGGGCCGGAATATCGAGGCTGCCCGGACTTAAGGACAGATGCATCTCGCTGGCATCCGTGGCGTAGGGACCGATCTCGGGGTGGTCCAGCCACTGAAAATGGCCCCGGTGCTGTAGTTGGGCATCGTCAAAAAGGTCTCGGCAGTCATTGACCATACCGGCCGGCACCCCGGAACTTTGGAGCGTCTCCATCAGGGCCCCAGGCTCCCAAGAGCTGGTCCAATCTGACAGCAGCCGTTCCAACTCGTCTTCCTTGGCCTTCCGGCCCAACAGGGTGGTGAAATCTGGGTTGTAGGGCCAGCCTGAGCCGTCGGGCGCGATTGTCCGCTGCAGGCCTTCCCAGTGAGCGTCGGAGAAGCAGCCAATAGCGATCCACCGGTCCTCTCCCGCGCAGGGGAAGGCACCGTGGGGCGCGGCGCCAGGGTCCCGGTTGCCCTGACGCGATTGCTCCCGCCCATTCACCGCATAATCGAGCAACACCGGCGCGGAGAAGTGGAGCGTGGTCTCCAGTTGAGACATGTCGATGTGGACGCCCTCTCCGGTGCGCCGGCTGCGGTCCAAACCGGCCAGAATGGCGGCCACGGCGAACCTGGGCACGATGAAATCGGTGTAGGCGCCATAGGGATTGACCGGGTCCCGGTCGGGCCAGCCGGTCAGGTTGGTGAGGCCCACCAGCGACGACAGCACTGGTCCGAAGCCAGGCTGTTTTTCCATAGGTCCACCCCGGCCCATCATGGAGGTGCTGAACACCACAATCCCGGGGTTGACCTCTTTTAGCTGGTCGAAGCCAAGCTCCCAACTTTCTAGGGTGCCGGGGGTGAAGTTCTCGGTTACCAAATGGGCCCAAGCGGCCATACGCAGCATCAACTCGCGGGCCCTGGGGTGCCGCATATCCACTGTGATACCCATCTTGTTGGCGTTGTAGCTGGCGAAGTAGGCGCTGCGGTTGATACCGGAGACACCGTCCTTGAAGGGCGCGGCACTGCGCAGGGTGCCGGGCCGTTTGACCGACTCCACCCGCACAACATTGGCCCCGTACTCGCCAAGGTATTTGGTGGTCATCGGGCCAACGGCAACCCAGCAGAAATCCAGGACGTTAATGCCGTCCAGCGGCTTACCCGCGTCACGTTGAGCAGTCATATAATTCCGCTGCGCTTCAGGGACTCAAGCTCCGAGCCGGTAATACCCAACTCCCCCTGGAAAATCACTGTGTTGTGCTCGCCGATCAGTGGCGGCCGCCTGTAGATGCCGGCGATGTCTCCACCGTCTCCCGACTTGACGAACGCCCCAGGATACTGGACGGTCGCACCAAGTTCCGGGTGCTCCAGTTCCTTGAAGTAACCGCGGGCCTCAAGCTGCGGATGGTCTTGCAGCGCCGACGGAGTGGCTACCGGAAACAGCAAAATGCGGCGGTCGAGACTGCCTTGCACTAACTCTGCTCTGGTATGGCCCTTAAAAAAATCTCCTAGAGGCCCGCCCAATTGGTCCATCAGTTCCGGAGTGATCGCCCCGTATCCCATCTTCTCCCAATCGATAATGTCCAGGTCGGCGGTGTCGAAGTTGTCCTCTTTCATCCATTCCAACAATGCCCGGGTGCTGTAGGCGACAGACCCGCCCTGGACCATATAGTTGACATAACCGTCTTTGCAGGGCCAGTTGATGCGCACCCGGTTCTCGCCTGAGGTCTGCCGGTAAACGCCCATCCGCTTCAGTATCGCGCCTTCGATGTCCCATATCTGTGGGGCGTGGGCCAAGGTCTTGGCCACGGCCTGCTGGCAGGAAACATCCACGTATTGGCCCTGCCCGCTGGTGATGCGGTAGGTGTGGGCCAACATGGCGGCCGTGGCGCCAGCCGCTCCGCCGTGGAGGTAGAAATGGGGGAAGCTGATCCGGATGGGGGCGCGGTCGTCGTCTCCGGTCAGGTACATGAACCCGCCCAAAGCCATGCCGACGATGTCCGTGGCCTGATAGTTGGAGTAGGGGCCGTCTTGCCCAAACGGTGTGATGGAAACCATAACCAACTTGGGGTTGATCTCGGCTAACAGGTCATAACCGAGCCCAAGAGTGTCTAGATAACCGGGGGCAAAGGACTCGACGAGAAAGTCCGCCTCGGCGACCATTTTTTTCAGGAGGGCCTGTCCGCCTTTCTGCTCCAGGTCCAGGGTGATACTCCGCTTGTTGGCGGCGTAGGCCCACCAAAAAAGGCTTTTTTCGGGCTGAGGGTCGTCACCATAGAAGGGGCCGATGTTCCGGGCTGGATTGCCGCCCGGTGGCTCGATCTGGACTACGTCGGCGCCCAGGTCGGCCAGAATCTTCCCAGCCAGCAGGCCCCGTTCGTCAGTCAGGTCCAGGACACGATAGGGCGCCAGCAGGAAATCGATTCCGTCTGGAACGCCGGATTGGGCACCGGGCATGGTTACTCCAAGGTCAATGGATGTTCGAGGGGATATTACACAGGCATGTAGTATCCCCCAAACCGCCTCGCCGGGTCTACTGCGGCGGTTCGCCGCGTTTATCGGGGCTACAGGAAGGCTAGTTCAGCGATTTGGCGTCTTGTACCGGAAATGCTGGGGTTGTAGGATGGGGTTACGGGGTTTTTCCCTGATTTATTTCTGGCGATTGGGAAGCAATGTCCACTAGGACCAACTGGTACAGCGATCATCCGGCGGCCTGCACCTGTGCTTTCTGCAATGAGAAGCGGACCATGCAGCCAGAGCAGGGCAAGATTGGCCGGAATGCCAAATGCCCCTGCAACAGCGGCAAGAAGTACAAGCGCTGCCACGGAAAATAGTAAGTACTAAGACTAGGAGTCAATCAGCCACAAAAAAGAGCTCCTCGATAAGATCGGGAAGCTCTTTTAATTTTCCGGAAGCTGCACTTGCCAGTCTTTTAGGCTAGTCTTTCACGATAGAAATCTTAACGTCGTAGGTGGCCAGCTCTCCCCCCAAAATATAGGTCGGGTGGGGGCCTGCATGGGACTCCTTGAATGAGTCGCTCCTGGTCCAGTTCTTGAAGTCGTCTTCTGACTCCCAGTGCGTCACCACCATACAAACTTCGTGTTCGTCCTCTTTATCCAGGCGCCACAACTCGAAGCTTTTGAAGCCCGGCTCGTTCTGGACTCCACCTCGTTTTCTAAAAACCTCTTCCATGTCGTCGCCGTGGCCGTTCTCGACCCTGATCCTGTTGGTAACTGCGTACATATCTTTACTCGCCGCCGTACATCCGCTGGCACTCAATTAAGTTTAGTTAGATTGATTCTCTCTTGAATCCGAGGTGGGGGCAAGTGGGCGGTCAGCCCAGGGTCAAGAGGCCAGTTTGTAGACGACGAGACCCGCCACAGCTCCGATGGCGGCCCCAACTGAACCCGCTTTCATTCCAGTCGCCATCATGATCCCGCAATTTACTACTTCACGGTGTCGGTATTCCGGGTCCAATGCTCTGGGCAGCCGAAGCCCCAAGTCTCCACGGACCAGAAGCAGGCCAAGAGCGGCGACAATGCCGCCAATGATGCCGCCAATGACGATGGCTAGGACTAGCATTGCCGCCTCCGGAGAAGTTGGGCGATTAACGCCACAGGTTACATAAGTTTAGTTGGGGATCACCGCCGATTTCAACGATGTTGAGGCCATTGAAAAAGCATTGGTTGATGCTGTCAGGTAGGGGGAGCCAAATAACCAGCTGCCTTGACGCTTGATGTGGGGCGTTTTTGAGCAGGCTGATGGCTAACGCGTCTGCTTATGGTTCTTCTACGGTGCAGCCTCTGAGCTCTACACCAAACAGGAGTCTGTCGCCCCGACCCTTCATTGATACCGTTTGGCCTTCTTCCAACGTGATCATGACCGGGTCTTCATTATCACTGAAGCTGCATCGCACGCCGGCTTCCAATTCTACGTACGGTGTATAGAGGAAGCCCCGGTAGACTTCGCTGATGACGCCGGTAACCACGACCACCTGCCCTTTATACATGTCGTCGGCGGCAGACTCGCTGGCCTCGTAGTCGGCAACCATCTGTGCAGCCGACACACGGAAATCGGGTTCCTGGTCCACGATGTCTTTCGCGATGCCTGTTTCGGTCTCGCAGGCAACTAGTACCGCCAGGAGAACCAGTAGGATGACTGCGGAAAATAGTTTTTTACTCATGATTGGCTTCCAGATCAACCCGCCAACGTCTGCCGAATTACGTTGGAGTAGCTTATCACGCGCTGCACGCCGCTCTACTCGGTGGGCCGGAGAAATCTCAGTGAGTCTGGCTCGCGCGAGGCTTAAGGTGTTACGAAAGTCCTAACCCGCCGTCTGCCTGCTGATCGTCGGCGCCCCTCTGCGTGCCACCGCGAACCAGACCGTCACGAACAGGCTGATCATAGCGGACCCGGTTATCGCGAATCCCCAGTCCCATTGCCCCGCAGCCAGTGCCAAGGGATAGGCGCCTAGGTAGTGGACAGCCGGGGTGATATGCAACACCCCCATAACCCGGCCTCGAACATCTATGGGAGTCTCCAGTTGGACCACGGTCGTTGCCAGAGGCCAGACCAGGCCTTTCCCCACTAAACCTACGAAAAGGAAGAGTACCCATGAGACCCAGAAAGAGCTCGCCCAGGCAAAGAGCGTTAGGATCAGGGTAAAAATCACCAAGCTGAATAAGAGCGAACGGTAGACGCTGGCGTTTTGAATCATCGGCAAGATGAGGCTGCCGATAAACGCCCCGATCCCCGAACCTAAAAAGAGCAATCCTACGCCTGCAGCGCCCGTACCCATAACATCTTTGGCCATCGCTGGAACAATATGGTTGTGCGCCATGCCAAAGGCGCCGAATGTGACGACAACTATGATTATCGTCAGTAGCAGAGGACTATTCTTGACGTAGGTCAGCCCTTCAATGAAGTCGCTGAGGACTGACCGCCTCGCAGTGTAGTCCGACTGGCGAGTGCGGCCGATCTTGGCGACGCAGATTACGCTGACAAAGTAACAACCGACGATAACGAATAAGCTGGCGGCCAACCCCCACACTTCAATGACGGCCCCAGCTAACGGTGGACCGATAATGCTCCCGGCCTGCATCGCTGCGGAGTTCAACGCCACGCCGTCTAATATCGAGTGCTCTTCAACCAAGTCACCGATCATCGTCGTCCGGGCCGGCATGTTAACGCCTTGCGTAACACCCAGCAGAACGGCGGCGGCATATACGTGCCAAACAAGGACAAGGTCAGTGACGGTCAGGAAGGCCAATGCCGCAACGATGCCAGCCACCGCTGCTTGGGTCGTCATCAGCACATAACGGCGCTGGAACCGGTCGGCAACGACGCCTGCCACCAGCAGGATCGAGACATTCGGGATGCCGTACAGGGAGATGACCAAGCCCAACTGAGCTGAGGAGCCCGTGATTTCCAGAACCAGCCACCCAATCACCAAAAACTGCATACCCAGAGCCAGTGCCTGGGTAACGACGCTGATCCAGTACCAGCGAAATGCGCGGTCACCCCAAACGATGGCGATACGACGCCGATACCCGGCTTGGTTCACTACGGCTTTGGTCGTCTCGGGAGTCGTCAAATCCCAGTCCCCGCATTCAGGGGTGGTTTAGTCACGGGTTCCCCTTTAATTTTGCCTAACTTTCCGGACGTTTGTTAAACATTTGTTACAAATCGGCCCAAATCGGCCAAAAAGGAAAAGCCCCCAGATGTTAGATCCGGGGGTTTTTTGTGCCTAGAATTGGTTGGTGCCGAAGGTCAGAGTCGAACTGACACGGGGTCACCCCCACTGGTTTTTGAGACCAGCGCGTCTACCATTTCGCCACTTCGGCACATCGATTGGTATTATACGATATGTTTGGCGGGATTCGGCAATGCCTGATCGCTGATTATTAGTATCGGCGATCGGCCCAGTAGCTAGGAGGGTTTTGATGCCTATCTTGTACCGGGTGGATGCCAAGACGGAAGAGGGTTACCCAGGTATCCCTAGGACAATACTGGTGGACGCCAGCCACGGGGCAAAATCGCTATGGGTGGGCCATTTGGAGATTGCACCGGGCGCCCAAGTCACCACCCACATCCACCCCGACACCGAAGAGGCAATGGTCATAGTAGAAGGGCAACTTGAAGCGGTGCTGGGCGATGAGGTTGTCAACCTGGGTCCCGGCGACACCGTGCTGGCCCCTGCCGGCGTGAAGCACGGCTTCATCAACCACTCGGGCGCAAAGGCTGTTTTGTTGGCGTCTTTTCCCAAGACTTCTTTCCAACGCGTGGCGGCGGATTCGTAAGTGGTCTCAGGAACCCGAACCTCACGATGGATAGGCTCAGGACATCGCATGTAATCTGTACTTCTTTTCGGCTACAACATGAGTAAACTGATACGGAGCTCGGCGGCCAAGTATGGCTACTGCCATTCCCAGGTCTTCTCGGACAACTTTCCGGCCAGACCCTTCAACGGAAAAACGCAACGGAAGATCGTGCTGCTCACCTTCGACCGTCCTATGTCTTCCGACAATGCCACCGCCGAAGTGGCCAAACAGGGCTTGGAG
>VFHG01000084.1 GCA_009392075.1 SAR202 cluster bacterium | reverse complement strand
ATGACGCCTGTGCTCCGGTCGATCTGGCCGTTGACCCAGATCTCGCCATAGTTGTCCACGTTGGTTTCGAACCACAGCCTCGCGCCCTCGACCGGCATATTGTTGACCTCTAAGGGCAGCTCGACGGTGGTCCGGTACCATGCGAAGGTGAAGCCCACAGAAAGGCTTTTTCGGATGTCGGCGCACACGGACCAGCCTGAGTCATCGAAATTCGCTTCCCGGGGTGGGCTGGCCAGCAGTCGGGCAGTGAGGCCCTCATTGGGTTCGCCGGGGACAAATCCCTCTCCAACTTTCCACTCTGATTTGACCTTTTGCCGGTCTGCGGCGTTATTCAAGTCTAGCGCAACTCTTGGCATATCGAACTCCTATCCACCGTTCCGAATGAAATCGGCGATGCGTTCGCCAATCATCATGGTGGTGACGTTTGTGTTGGCGCGGATACAGTTGGGCATGATCGACGCATCCGCTATCCGCAGATTCTCCAGGCCATGGACTCGCCCGTGCTGGTCAACTACTGCCATGTCGTCTGAGGACGGGCCCATCTTGCAGGTGCCCGATATGTGTTGTCCAGTCGTGACATCCCGGGCGCAGAAGGCGTCTAGGGCGTCGTCCGAGGCCAATTCCTCGTCGGTAGGCTCGATGCGGTATTCCACGAAGTCGTTGAAGGTGTCACCCTGGCCCAAACTGACGCAGGTCCGGACCATCTCCCGCATCCGCTGCCGGTCGAATGGGTCGCGCAAGTACCGGTAGTCCAACGAAGGCTGCACACTGGGGTCGGTGGAGGTCAGCTTCAGTTCCCCGGCGCTCATGGCCAGGTCCAAAACCCCCAGCATCCGAACGCCCAAGGGCTCCATGCGTTCGCCGCCCCGGTCGACTCGCTCCGTGGCGTACGACTGCATTAAGATCATCAGGTCGTTCCGGTATTCTGAGCCTTCGGAGGTCCACCGCAAGCCCATCTGCACCCGAGGGGCAAACCCGTCCAGGTGAAAGCCTTCTTTGGTCTTGAAAGTTACGTAGATCATGGGATGGTCGCGCAGGTTCTGTCCCACTCCGGGAAGATCGTGGACCACCGGCAGGCCCATCTCCTGGAGATGGGTCGCGGGACCCACGCCGGAGAGCAGCATGATCTGCGGCGACCCGATAGCGCCGGAACTGAGTATGATCTGGTCTGCTTCAGCGGTAAATATCTCGCCTCCGCTCTCAACCTCCACTCCAACGGCTTTCTTGCCCTCAAAGATGATTCGGCGGGTGGTGCAGTTGGGCCGAATCGTCAGGTTCAGCCGGTGTCGGGCCGGAGTCAGATATCCGATGGCGGTGCTGAATCTGATGCCATTAGGATTATTGAATGGGATCGGCCCGATGCCAGACGCCTCTGGATGGTTATGGTCTGGGCTATCCGGAAATCCAGCGGCCCGGCAGGAAGCCTGGAATGCTGCTTGGTCTGGATTAAGCTCGTCCTGCTTGAACCGGCGGGCGATTATGGGACCCTCCGAGCTATGAAAATCGTCGTCCGGAAAGTCGGAGTCAGTCTCGATCTTTCGGAAGTACTGCAGCAACTGTGGAAAGCTCCACTCGTCATTGCCCATCGCAGCCCAGGAGTCATAGTCCTCGGGCACTCCCCGCAGGAATACCTGGCCGTTGATGGCGCTGGAGCCGCCGGTGACTTTGCCCCGGGGGACCATCATAGGAGGCGAAGTCTCGGTGGCCTTACCCCAGAATTGCCAATTGTGGTCGCTGGTCATGATATCGGTGGCAGTGGCGTAGCCGAATTTCACCTCATCGGGCAGTTGCTCAAACTCGGGGTAGTCCGGGCCTGCCTCCAACAACAAAACGGAGCGGTTCGGATCCTCGCAGAGGCGGGAAGCCATGATGGAGCCGGCCGAGCCTGCCCCGACAACTATCACGTCGTACTTCATAATCGCTCTCCCATTTGGTTCAGATTGTGGGTTCGGCCCAGATGATACTGGGGGCATCATCTAGCGTCAACCGCAGCGTTAACTGAGCATCAGCTTGGACTGACCCATTCGTTTGACAACCGAGGTGGTGCCCTTAGAATGGCAGAAGCCAATTCAAAACGAGGAATGAATCATGATCAAGCACTTTGGAAGCTTGTACGCCGGACACGTCGATCTCGGAGACCTGGGCTTGGGGGCGACTGCCGTCAACGAGCGCCGATTTGATAACGACCATCTGAGCACGATCTTCAACCGGGTGGAGCAGATCGTCAAAGTGATGGACGACCTGAACTACCACAGTTTCTGGGCCGCGGAGCACCACTTCCAGCATGAGGGCAATGAGGTGATTCCCAACCTGTTGCTCCTCTACGTGCACCTGGCCCATATGACCAAGAACCTGAAATTCGGCTGTGGTTTCAACATCAATCCCATGTGGCACCCTCTGCGGCTGGCCGAAGATTACGCCACGGCAGACATACTGACCAACGGACGGGTGATTTTCGGCGTTGGCCGGGGCTACCACTCCCGGGAGGTGGACACCTTCGGCGTTCCCAGCACCAACTCGGACAACGACGCCAACCGCGAGATGTTCGAGGAGCAGGTCGAGATCATCATGAAGGCCTTCAATGAGGAGTCCTTCTCCCATCATGGCAAGCACTACGATCTCCCGCCCGAAGTCCCTTACCGTGGTTACACCCTGAAAGAGATCACATTGGTGCCGCGGCCCAAGCACCTGCCGGTGGAGACCTGGCAGCCGATGGTGAGTTCCACCCAACGGGCCATGGACTTCATGGCAAAACACAACATCCAGCCCGTGATCGGCGGTGGGGCTGTGACCGGCGGTCCTTCCGACGATGTGATCGAACGCTGGACCGAGACCCTAATCAAGCATGATTATAAAGATGTCCAGTTGGGCAGCAGACTGGTGGTAGGACTGCCGACGTTCATCGCTGACACCGAGAAAGAAGCTATTGAGCAGTCCCGGAAGTACCTGGAAGAGGACATGAAAATGTTCGCGCCTCTGGGATTCTTCCGCTCCTTCACCGAAGAGATGCTCGAGACTCTAGGCGACCCCAGCCGTGCCCCCTCCGCTGGGTTCCCGACTATGGAGGACACCATTGCCTCTGGTGCATGGGTCTGCGGCCCTCCCGAGAAGATCACCGAACGCATCATGGAGATCCAAGACAAATATCCTGGACTTGAGTACATGCATGTCGGATGCGGACGCCAAGGCGTGCCCCTTGAAGTCATGATTGAGCAGCTAGAGCGCTTCGGCAAAGAGGTAATGCCCAAGTTCAATGTTGAAAAGCCTGGGTAACCTACGCCCCTAAGTGTTTCAACCCATTGAGCAGCTAATTGCGCTACGGACCGTGGGCCACTCCCCATCCGGCGCTTTGATTGTCCGCGTCCAACTTTTGCGACTTACCAGCGGTTTAGCCTGCGAAGGAAATGAATGGGTACAACTCTAGGCTGGGGGTCCGACGTACTGATATGGAATGCCGTGGTACTGACTGCGGTCTCATTGGGCGTTGGGTTGCTGGGGGGCTTCGTAGGCTTGGCCTTGGGGACCATGCGGCTTCCCGCCATGCTGCTCATGGGAATGGCCGCGCCCACCGCCGGCGGCACCAATATCCTTGTTAGCAGTATCAGTTCCGTCTTCGGCGCCATACGGCACCTACGTGAAGGGCGGGTCAACTTTAGGTTGGTGCTGATCATGGGCGGCCCGGCTTTTGTTGGCGCTTTCATCGGCGGGTTCATGGGTGGCAAGGTGTCGGAAACCATTCTCTTGTCGGCTGCCGGGTTGCTGGTCCTGTGGCAGGGAGTGGAGTTGCGCATAAGGGGCCGGGCTGTTGCCGCATCCGATGATTTCGTGACCAGCTACAGCGGAAAACGAATGGTCCTCGGCGGTGGGATGGGACTGGCGGTCGGTCTCCTTGGTGGAGCGGTGGGGCTCATTTTGGGCAGCATCCGCCTTCCGGCTTTGATCCGGGTACTGAAAGTAGATCCCAGGATAGCGGCCGGCACCAATCTGGTCATTGGATTCGTGATGGGGTCGGTGGGCTGGATTGGCCACGCCATCAAGGGAGATGTCGACTACCAACTCCTGATACTCATGGGCGCTGGCGCTGCGGTGGGCAGTTATTACGGGGCCAAGCTCACCGGCAAGGTCGATCTCGCCACGTTGGTTGGCGCGATGGGCTATGTGCTTCTGATGGTGGGCGTGATCCTGATCTGGCGGGGTGTGACTGCTTAGCCAACCGCGATTAAGGCTAGAATAATCAAAGAGGCGTTATTAACATGCAGGTGCCCTGCCGGACTCTGCAGGCTCTGATTTAGGGACTGAAAAGATAGGGGATAAACACCGTTCTATTACCCGGTTGTATTGTTTTTTCAAGTCGGCCCGCCAAGGTCGCTTACCATTCACCATGTAGCTTAGATATGCAGTTGAAATCTCCAGAGATTTGGAGATCTGTCGTAACGAAGGCTTCGAAGAAGTCATGATGTTCCCCAACGTAAATATTTAGGCACTTTTCGTATTTAGGCGTGAATGCTTGACATAAATTGATTGTACATGCTACCATTGCGGAGCGTTTTCAGAAAATGTTCTGAGGGCGCTCTTTTTTTGCCCAAGAACTTCAGAACAAAACAAAGCTCCACAAAGCTCCGGGGTTTCACGGGGCTTTTTTATTTTTGTAGCATAGATTGGGAGAGAAACACTAATGTCGGTTGAATTCTGGACTATGGGCGCAGGAAGACCTGGAAGGCCGGGTTCCAATGTATTCAGCGGCACACGACAAGCCATTGTCGCCGAAGAAATTGGATATGACGGGATTGCGTACGTAGACTCTCAAAACCTTTCCGGCGATTGCTACGTGGCGTTAGCCTTAGCAGCCCAAGCGACCTCAAGCATCAAATTAGGCACTGGTGTAACTAATTCCTTTACAAGGCATCCCGCCGCGACAGCGTCCGCGATCGCATCCATTCAAATGGAAAGCGACGGACGTGCGTATCTCGGGATTGGCAGAGGAGATTCCGCGTTGGCACACTTAGGCCGTGCGCCTCATTCCGTAGCGGAATTCGAGAACTATCTCGAACAACTCCAGAATTACTTAAGGGGCAATGAGGTAGAGTTCGAAGGCGATAGCGACCTGGGTTCACTGGGACTAGCAGGCCATTCAAGCTCTAGTCGAATATCGTGGATTGCGGGGATTCAAGCTAAAGTTCCTGTAGATGTCGCCGCAACCGGTCCGAGGGTGATTGCAGCCGCCGCACGTCACGCTGACAGGATAAGTTTGAACGTGGGTGCCGATGTTGAACGCGTTAGATGGGGCATGGATGTAGCGCGCGATGCTCGAGCGAAGGCTGGCATCACCGCCGACATCCCGTTTACAGCCTACATATCACTCGTAGTACATGATGACCCTGAAGAAGCTATGAGAATTGGGGCAGGGCAAGTTTCATTGTTCGCAAGATTCTCTGCCATGTATGGGAGGGTAGTCGGGCCTGCATCTGCTGAACAGCAACAAGTGCTTGAAGAAATCCACAGATCATATGACATGCAACAGCATGGTCGGGGTGCAGGAACCCAAGAATCCGCTGTCACTGGAGAATTCGCACGTAACTTCGGTATTTTCGGTTCTCCATCATATTGCGTGGATCGTTTGTCAGAACTAATAGAGGCGGGAGTAGACAGGTTTATATTGAGGGGGAGTCCACTGGATCCCGATAATCCCGACTCTCATACCTCGGAGCGCTTTATTCAAGAAGTCGCCAGCGCATTAAAAGACTAAGAATGCATTTGCCGACGAGCAGTTTGTGAAATCCATGGACCAGGTGGACCCTCCATTGGAAGACATACCAAACATGCTCTGAATCCAGCCTCAGTAGCAGATTCGGCGTCCGAGAATGTGGTGCGGTTTTCCGGTTTTGTACGACGGCCGGGTGGACAGTTAGGTCTGCAAAAAATCCTAGTAGTTGTACAAGCGTTAAACATAAATTGTCATTCCACGTCATTTCTCGATTGTCGGTAACACCAGGGCGTGTTCAACAAAATAATATGACACTGTGTTGTGGGGTAACTAACTACCCTAATGATGCGTCAGAGAGAGTAAATACAGCCTACCTACACAGGGTCAAATAATTTCCTGGCTCAGGTCGTCCCACCATAAACCTATCTGCATAGTCAAGGAATCCGTTCGTCTCTGCGATGCTTATGAGAACGGGTAAGTATCGCCCCATATTTTGTTGATTAATCCAGGTGACCACACCTGCCAATGCTAAGCTAATTGGCGTTGTTTGGCGCTAGCTGGCGGGAACTGGGTTTTGAAACGGGTGATATGTGGCGATATATTTAGTGAGGCCTTTAGTCAACGTTTTCCAATCGGTTTTTGATTTCGGTGCAAAGGGATTCAGGAAGAGGGCCTCTGCTAACGGCTGCGATGTTTCGGCTGATATGGTCTGGGTAAAGCGAACCGACAATTGTGGTACTAAGGCCAGGGTGGCTGATAGTAAATCTTAGAAGAAACTCGAACTGGTCCATGCCGTCCAGTAATTCGTCTAGTCTCGCCTTATCCCAAGCGGCCCACAGGTTTGGATCGGCCAACCCATGACCAGGTTCTCCACGAGCGATGCCACCCCGGATTAGCGTTCCTGATCCTGAATTGGCCAACTGGGTGATGAGTGACTCATGTTCCCTATCTAGCGCTGAGTACGGGAATTGAAACGCGTCGAAAACCCCCATCTCGACAAAATCAGTGACGGTTGGCAAAACGTCGGATACTCCTAT
>VFHG01000083.1 GCA_009392075.1 SAR202 cluster bacterium | reverse complement strand
CCTGACTCTATTCCAGGGCGGACCGGCTTGCCGGCGGCCGTTTCGACAAGCAATTCAACGTGTTTAGGAACTGTGCCGCAGCAGCCTCCGATCAGGTTGACCCAACCGGATTCTACGAACCGGCCAACGGTCTCGGCCATGATTTCGGGGGTCTCGTTGTAGTTCCCGTCTTCGTCTGGCATCCCGGCGTTGGGCACGCAGGCCACTGGGAACTTGGAAAGGGCAGCGAGGGACCTGATGTGGTCGGTCATGAAACTGGGGCCAGTGGCGCAGTTCAGTCCGATCCAGAGCAGGTCGCGGTGGGACAGCGAGGTATAGAATGCTTCTACGTCTTGACCGGCCAGTAGAGTGCCCATGGGTTCAACGGTGCCCTGCACAGCAACCGGGACTTCCCGGCCCAGTTCGGCAAATGCACGGTCGATGCCTTCCAGCCCGGCCTTCACGTTAATTGTGTCTTGGCTTGTCTCCAAAAGAAGCAAGTTTACGCCGCCTTCGATCAGCCCGGCGGCCTGGGTGTGGTAGTCGGCGGCCAACTCCTCGAAGGTGATGCCTCCGGTGACCGATATTGTCTTGGTGGTGGGGCCCATGGAGCCGGCAACGAAGCGTGGTTTGTCCGGTGTCGAATATTCTTCGGCCACCCGACGAGCGAGTGCGGCGGCGTCGCGGTTGAGACGCCGGGCCTCGTGGGCAAGGTCATATTCGGCCAAGACCACCGGCGTAGAGCCGAAGGTATCGGTTTCGATGATGTCGGCGCCGGCTTCCAGGTAGCTCCGATGAATGTCTTCAATGACGTCCGGCCGGGTTACGATCAGGTATTCGTTGCAACCTTCGTACTCCGCGCCGCCAAAGTCGTCAGGGCCAAGATCGCGGTTCTGGATGGCGGTGCCCATGGCCCCGTCAATCACGAGCAGGCGATTGGACAGCGCCGATTTCAGTTCATCTGTACGGGAATTCGTTGTCATAAATGTTTATCGAGTGCGCGTGATTCGACTAGCCCACGACTACGATTGTAGCACCGGCCCTGCGATGATGGAACCGGGTTTGAACCGGCATGGCCCCGAATAAGGTGAGTTAGGTCTTTATTTTACGAACCAGTCGATTAGTTCCTGACGGTTCTGTTCCAGCCATTTGATGTTGAGGCGGACCCGCTCCAGGGCCTGGCGTATGGTCCGCTCGGCGGCTGGGGCCGGGTGCTCGGCGAAGAAGCTGTCCACCTCATCGGCCTTTTCCTGGGAATTGAAATGGCTGCAGATGGAAACCAGCCGCATCAGACCGAACCCGCCGCCGCCGTAACGCCGGTTGAACTCGGACCAATTGTCCTTCACAAACTCCCAAGCCAGGTCGCGGCCCTTGGGGTTGGCAGCCACCCCGGCCACCAGGGTGATGCTGTCTTGGGAGCGCACCTTTGCGGACAGGGAGTCGGCCAGTGTCGAGTTCAGCAATTCGGGCTGCTGGAACCTAGTTAGGGACATCAGTAGCCGAATCTTCTCTTCAGCTAGGTCGGTCTCCCCTTCCAGTCCCCAGATCTGGTCATAGACATCTTTTCCGCCGGACTGGGCGGCCAGGGCGAAGACCACGCCCCTAAGATCGGGCGCCAGGGTCTCGCGGTCTTGTAAATATTTCTGGAATCGCTCAGATGCCTGAGCCGTCACGTCAGGGTCATGGTAGCTGCCTGCCTGGCTCAACACCGTGGAACGGAGCAGAGCATCCAGATGTCCTTCGCCGGACTTGGGTTCCCAGCCAATCTTGCGGGCCGCCGGGCCGAAGATCTCGCGGGCGAATCCCTGGTAGGCAGGATGTATCGCCTCGTCGGAGATAAGTTGTTCAATGTCCCGCAGGTTGCTGGCCAAATCGCTCCAGACCGAGGCGTCACCCTCGTTCTTATAGGCCTGGGCCAAAGAGAGAAACTGGGTGACCGGCAACAGCCCGGCCCGAGACAGGGCGTAGGCGTCGTTCTGGACCCCCAGGCGGTCGGTTGCATGCAGTTCCAGCGACTCGATCGCCGGGACCAACCGTTGCCAGTCTTCAGTGCTGTAATTCACGCGGAAAAAGCCGGTCTGTAAGGGGTTCAACTTGACCCAACCGTCGCCGGAACCGGGCACGTCAATCTGGGTCTGGCGGCCGTCCATCACGGTGACCGCGGACTCCTCACTGCCCTGGCTGGCGCTGACCGGCACCCGCCATACCTCATTGTCGTCGGAATCCGAATCTGGTCCGCCATCGCCTAGAAGGCGGTCGTAGACGAACCGCTCTTGGGTAACCAACAGCGTTGTTTGGCCGCCGGTGCGGTCGGTTTCCACCTGTAGGACCGGATATCCCATCTGCTTCACCCAGGAATCCATGATGGCGGTCACCGGCTGGCCCGACTCCATCTCCAAGGCCGACCACAGGTCTTCCGTCCGGGCGTTGTCATACATATGACTCGACAGATACCGGTTCAGGCCTTTGCGGAAAGATTCCTCGCCCAAAAAATTCTCCAGCATTCGAATCACAGATGCGCCCTTGCTGTAGCTGATGGCGTCAAAGAGCTGGCTGACCTCAGCGGGGTTCTTGACTGCTTGCTCGATGGGGTGGGAGTTCTTCAAGCCGTCCAGGCTCAGCGCCCGGTTGGTGTCCATATTCACGAACTGCGTCCACATCTCCCACTCGGGGAACAACCAGTCGACCGCCTTGTTGCCCATCCAAGATGCGAAGCTCTCGTTCAGCCACAGGTCGTCCCACCATTCCATAGTGACCAGATCTCCGAACCACATATGGGCCATCTCATGGGCGATCACCTCCGCCACCCGTTGCCGAGTGCCGGCCGATGAATTGTCCGGGTCAACCAACAATGCTGTCTCACGGTAAGTGACCGCGCCCCAATTCTCCATTGCTCCGGCTGCGAAGTCGGGGATGGCGATGTGGTCCAGTTTGGGCAGGGGATAGGGAATGCCGAAATATTCGTTGAAATAACCTAGAAGCTTTACCGATGTGTCCAGGGCAAAACTGGCCTGGTCCTCTTTGCCTGGGGTAGTCCACACTCCGACGGTGGTGCCACCGGCGGCCCGTTCTTCTATAGAGGTGAGATTGCCAACGATAAAAACCAGAAGATAGGTCGACATTATGGGAGTCTCGGCGAACCGGGCCGACTTCAGGCCGGGGCCAGGGACCGCTTCTTCCACCACTGGGGTGTTGGAGACGGCTTGGTATTCATCCGAGAAAACCAGCGTCACCTCAAAAGTCGCTTTCTTCGCTGGCTCGTCCCAACAGGGGAAGGCCCGGCGGGCGTCCGTGGGCTCGAATTGGGTGGTGGCGAGGTAGCGGGTCTCCCCGTCTTGCGAGGTGTACTCAGACCGGTAGAAGCCGATCAGCTTGTCGTTCAACTCACCGGTGAAGACCATTTCCAACCGGGCATCGCCAGGCTGGATGGTTTCGCCGAAGTCCAGCGTTGCAGTCTCGGCATCTTTATCGATAGTTACCGATTTGCTGGTCAGAGTTGTCCCATTGGCGTGAAGGGTGGTGTTGCTGATCTCTAGATCGATGGAATTGAGAACTATGGTTGAGGTTGCCTCCAGGATCAGGAGGTCTACGCTCTGCTCTCCGTCGAAGGTAAAATTCTTAAGGTCGGGTTGGAGCTTGATGCGGTATTTGCTGGGGCGGGCCGTTTCGGGCAATACCACCGCGTCGGATGCGGGCATTACGATATTCCTCCATTGCTTTCTGGCCTGGAAATCCGGGGTGCAAACGGACTCAAAAGCAGGAGCCAAGGGTTCGGTTGTCGGCTAATTCACGAGCGGAAGGCCTGCTTCTTAGGCGTAGGGCCAGTGTACCATTAACCCGCGTGCTGCTCTACCCAAAGCATAGGTGGGGACGGGCATGGCGAACGGCCTGCTTGGTGCGATATAATACGAACCGGTTTTCGTCGCTCGGATCAGGCGTGGGAAGGGCGTTTTGGGTGCGGTTTTCCGATGACTGGGGGACAGGACCGCAATCTGATTATTCTAAGGACGACCTAAATGCCTCCGAAGACTATGTTCGAGAAAATCTGGGACGACCACGTGGTCGTTCAAGAGCCAGATGAGCCGGCGGTCATCTACATCGACCTGCACTTGGTACATGAAGTTACCTCAGCTCAAGCCTTTGACGGCCTCCGGGATGCCGGAAGGAAAGTCCGGCGTCTTGACCTGACCGTCGCCACGGCGGACCACAACACCCCTACCTGGGACCTGTCCCTGCCGGTCACCGACGAGATATCCAAGAAACAACTGGACGCCCTTGATCGAAACTGCGCCGAGTTCGGAGTTACCCTGTACGACCGGTTCAGCCCCCTCCAGGGAATCGTCCATATCATCGGACCCGACCTCGGCTATACCCAGCCCGGCAAGACCGTGGTCTGCGGCGACAGCCATACCTCCACCCACGGCGCCTTGGGGGCCTTCGCCATCGGCATCGGCACCTCTGAGGTTGAACACGTGCTGGCGACCCAGACCTTGCGTTCGTTCAAGCCCGACACCATGGAAGTGCGGGTCAATGGGCAACTACCCAAGGGTGTGACCGCCAAGGACATCATCTTGGCAATTATCGGCAAGATCGGTGTTTTCGGTGGAGTCGGCCATGTCATTGAATATACCGGCGAGGCCATCCGCTCTCTGTCCATGGACGGCCGGATGACGGTCTGCAACATGAGCATTGAAGCCGGGGCGAGGGCCGGTATGATCGCTCCTGACCAGACTACCTTCGATTATCTACGGGGCCGCCAGTTCGCTCCCCAAGGAGCCGACTTTGAAGCCGCGGTGGAGCGGTGGAAGGCCTTGGCTACCGACCCCGGTGCAAAGTACGGCAAGCTGGTCGAACTTGATGCGTCTGATTTGGAGCCACACGTTACCTGGGGCACGACTCCCGGCATGGTGGCGCCCATCAGCGGCAGGATCCCGGACCCGGCGGACGCCGAGGATGAGAACTCTCGGGACGCCTTGACTCGCGCCCTGCATTACATGGACTTGAAGGCCGGCACGGCGATCACCGACATCAAGATCGACCGAATCTTCGTCGGCGCCTGCACCAATGCCCGTCTGGAAGACCTCCGGGCCGCGGCTGAAGTGGTCAAGGGCAAGAAGGTCCACGATGACGTCTACGCGATGGTTGTGCCCGGCTCGGCCAAGATTAAGAAAGAGGCCGAGGATGAAGGCCTGGACAAGATATTTGAAGATGCGGGTCTCGACTGGCGAGTGGCCGGTTGCTCCATGTGCCTGGGAATGAACCCGGACATCTTGGAGCCAGGACAGCGCTGCGCATCCACCTCCAACCGTAACTTTGAGGGGCGGCAGGGCAAGGGAGGCCGCACTCACCTGGTCAGCCCGGCCATGGCGGCGGCGGCGGCCATCGCCGGCCACTTCGTTGACGTCAGGGACCTTTAAGCCGATCGCTCAAGGCCTATAAAACCTATCAAGATTCCAGGGAG
>VFHG01000082.1 GCA_009392075.1 SAR202 cluster bacterium | reverse complement strand
ACCATGAGCGCCGTTCTTCCATTCATCCCCTCCGGTGGCATCAGTTGCCCATCAACGTTAGGCTGCCAAATCACGTTTCGTGACGCTACCCGCACCTTGATGTCCTCGTCCGAGTCCTGTCCACAGATTGACCTGATACACCAAAACGCGAGGTAAACCTAGTGCCCGAGAACCCATCCCCTCCGCTGTTGGTGGTGCTTTCGGGACCGTCGGGAGTAGGCAAAGACGCCGCGCTCAACGAAATGCGCAAACTGGACCGGCCCTGGCACTTTGTCGTCACCGCCACAACCAGGTCCATCCGGCCCGGCGAGACCGACGGTGTAGATTACATCTTCCTTGATGAGCCTACCTTCCTGGATATGAAGGACAAGAACGAGTTCGTTGAGTGCGCGCAGGTGTATGGCAACTGGTACGGCGTCCCCAAGAGCCAGGTAACCACCGGTCTGGATTCGGGCAAAGACGTTATCTTAAAGATAGATGTTCAAGGAGCGGCCACGGTCAGGCAAATGGCTCCGAACGCGTTGTTTATTTTCATGGTGCCTGGCTCATTTGAAGAATTGCGCGATCGGCTCTCCCGACGGATGACCGAGTCCACACCGCAGATGGAACTGCGGCTCCGGGCAGCAGCTCAAGAACTAAGGCAAGCGGAGCTTTTCGACTGCCAAGTGATCAATAGCGAGGACCATCTGAAGGAAGCTGTAGCGGACATTGACGCCACTATCTCCGCAGAGAAGCAGCGGGATGGCAGAACTCCGATTCTCCTTCTTTGATTCTTGATATAATCCACTGACACGATCGAGCCTAGAAATCGGCTCTGGAAAATATTCCACCGGTTGGAGACCCCATGGTTCAGCGCCCCGAAAAACTGGAGATCAGACCCCGTCTACCCGCATGGCTCAAGGTCAAGATGCCCGGCAGCCCCCGCTATCTTGAGCTCCAGAACCTTATGAAGGGCCAGCGGCTTCACACGGTCTGCGAAGAAGCCCACTGCCCGAATATCGGCGAATGTTGGGACCGGGGCACAGCCACGTTCATGATATTGGGCGAGATCTGCACTCGGCGCTGCCACTACTGCGCCGTGACCACCGGCCGCCCGAACGGCTTGGACCTGCAGGAGCCAAAACGGCTGGCCGAGGTTGTTAAGTCCATGGGACTGCGCTACTGCGTGATCACCTCTGTGAACAGGGACGACCTGCCCGACGGCGGCGCGTATATCTTCGCTTCATGCATCAACAAGATTAAAGAGACCACCCCGGACTGCCGGGTCGAGGTCTTGATACCGGACTTCGCCGGGTCCTGGCCTGCATTGCAGCGCGTGATTGAGTCTGGCCCAGCCGTTCTGAACCACAACATCGAGTCCTCTGCGCGCATCTTCCCCAAGGTCCGGCCCAAGGGCAATTACAATCTTTCATTGAAATTGCTAGCCAAGGTGAAGGACATTGATTCCGCGATGGTCACCAAGTCCGGAATCATCGTGGGTATGGGTGAGACCGTCGATGAAGTACTGGATACCATGGCAGACCTGCGGAATGTCGATTGCGACCTCCTGACCATCGGTCAGTATCTACGGCCGTCGGCCAGGCACCTCGCTATCGACCGTTTCTACCGGCCAGAGGAATTCGAAGAGCTGCGCAAAGCCGGAGAATCCATGGGGTTCAAGCACGTGGCCTCGGGCCCGCTGGTCCGCAGTTCTTATCATGCCGACGAACAGCATGACGCAGCGGCGCTTAGCGTGCCGGTCTAGTTGACGAAGGACCGCTAGTCGCGGCCCAGCTTCAGAGCCAGGCTTACATCTTCGACCCTTTTCCAGCGAAACTCGGGTTCCAAAGCCAACACCCGTTCGGGTTCCACCGAAGCCCACAACGCCGCCCCGCTGCGAACACCGGCACGCCTGGCGCACTCGATATCCCGGTAACTGTCGCCGACAAAAAGACACCTGCCAGGAGCGACACCAAACGAACGCATCAATTCCTGAAGTCCCGATGGGTCCGGCTTGGGGGCCATGCCGTCCGAGAAAAAGAGCGCCTGGTCAACTAATGACCCAAGACCGGAAAACTCTAACTCAGGCGCGCCGAACACCTGGCGTTTGTCGGAGAGTATCCCCGTCCGGTAACCGTCGGATTTTAGCTGTCGTAGTAGTTCGAGCACGCCTGAGTACAGCCGATTTTCCTGCCAGACGGCGGCCTGGTAGAGGTCCATATAGGTGTCTACGACTTTTTCCTGGTCTCCGGGGAAGAACCAGGTCAGATGCTCAAAGAACGGGCGGGAATACTCCTTGCCCATATCAGCCGCGGCGGGCCGTGGGTAGCCCAACGAATCGGCGGTCCTTTCCATCAGGTCCAGGTGAACATCCCAGCTATTCCAAAGGGTGAGGTCCCAGTCGAAAATCACCGCCTCTAGCTGCATGCCGCCACTATCCTACAAATCCGTATCTAGTTACTTACGCCGGGCTGGAGCGATTCTACAACATCCCATTCCCTGTTGATTCGACGGCAGATTTATGGTGATGGTAAATATAGTTGACAAAGCAACTTCTTTGTTTCATAGTTGCTGTTACAATACTTGCACATGCAACTAAAAGCGTT
>VFHG01000081.1 GCA_009392075.1 SAR202 cluster bacterium | reverse complement strand
GATGTCCGCTCCCTTCTGGGATTCCAGATATGGCCCGGTGTATCGAAACCAGCCCGGCCTACATCATTCGGTCGATGATCTTCTGCGCATCGTCTTTGTCCAGTTCCAGAGGCCGGGTGGCCAAAGGGCCGCCCTTGCTCAAGACCGGTTCCACATCTTCCAATGAAGGCCGGTCTCCCTGGAAGAACAGCCCAGTGTAGATCGTGTCGCCAAACAGCATCGCCTTTTCGCAGGCGGTCTTCCAGTCACTGGGGTCGTGGTTCTCATCCTCCAACTTTTTGACCCTTTCCTTGAAGAAATCGTGGGTGTTGGTGAGATTGAATGTCACGCAGGGGCTGAACACGTCAATAATCGAGAATCCCTTGTGACGAATGCCCTGTTGAAACAGGTCGGCCATGTGCCTGACATCGCCGCTGTAGGCGCGAGCCACGAAAGTAGCGCCATTCATGATTGCCGATGTTATCGGGTTGATCGGCTGTTCCACGTTGCCGAAGGGTGTGCTTTTGGTGTTCATCCCGATGCTGCTGGTGGGAGAAACCTGACCTGTGGTCAGACCATAGATCTGGTTGTTCATCACTATGTAGGTCAGATCGGTGTTTCGCCGGGCGGTATGGGTGAAGTGATTGCCACCGATGCCGTATCCGTCGCCGTCGCCACCGGTGACAATCACGTTCATCTCGTGATTGGCCATCTTTACGCCGGTGGCCATGGCCAGAGACCGGCCATGAAGAGTGTGCATGCCGTAGGTATTGATATAGCCCGGTAGGTTGGACGAACAGCCGATGCCGCTGACGGTCATGATGTCATGGGGACGAAAACCCATTTCCGCGATGGCGCGCTGTATGGCGTTCAAGACCCCAAAGTCGCCGCAACCGGCACACCAGTCAGGGTTTGACTTGCCCTTGAAGTCTCTCGGCGTAAGGTTTATTGCTGTGGTTGCCATGGTCTCACCTCGATCTAAACACCGGCTAGACACCGGTAATAATAGCGTTATCGGTTAAACAATTATCTCTTGATATGGAACGTATCTATCAGTCTCTCCGCCAATCTGGGCTTTCACACCGTCAACGATGTGGTGCGGCATAAACGGCTCTCCGTCGTATTTGCGGATGTGCCCGTCAGCAGCGAATCCGGTCTCGCTCCGCATATACCGGGCGAACTGGCCGGAGTAATTGTTCTCTACGATGATGGTCCGTTCGGCCTTGGATAAGATGTCCATGATTTGTTCGCCGTGGAATGGGACCATCCATCTGATCTGCAGGTGGTTGGTTGAGACGCCTTCGGCGTTCAATGCGTCAACCGCTTCAGCAATGATTCCCTGAGTAGAACCCCAACCGATCAGGGTAACATCGGCATCGGCGGAGCCTTGCAGAACCGGAGCCGTGATATCGCTGAGGATGTTATCGAACTTCCTGGCCCGTTTCTCCACCATCTGCCGTCGTTTGTGAGGGTTGGTGAACTCGTCACTAAGCAAGGTTGAGTCCTCGTCGTGCTCGTCGGTGGCGACCAGGTGGACGTAGCCTTCAAGCCCTGCCAAGGGCCTGGGGGATATTCCGCTCTCGGTGTCCTTGTAGCGAAGATATCCGTCGGTATCCGAAGGCTCGGTTATAAGCGCTCCACGGTCAATCTCCGGGTGCATGTTTATCAGGTCGGGATCGACACTGTACCTCCCCTCAGAGATGTAGAGGTCCGAGATAACAATAGCCGGGCATTGATATTTGTCTGTTAAGTTAAAAACCTCGGCCATGGTGCTGAAGGCGTCCAATGCATCGGTGGGCGAAACGATGATTCGCTCGAAGTCGCCCTGGCTGGCTCCTAATACCTGCCAGAGGTCGCCCTGCTCGGTCTTGGTGGGGACGCCGGTGGACGGGCCGGCCCGCATGACATTTATGAAGACAACAGGTATCTCCATCATGGCCGCCGCGCCGATCGCTTCGGTCATCAAGGCGAACCCGCCTCCGGAGGTGGCGCATAAAGAGCGGGTCCCCGCTTGCGCCGCGCCCACGACCATATTCGCGACGCCAATCTCATCCTCTACTTGCCGGACCATGATCCCTAGGTTCCGGGCGTTATTGGCCATCCAATGGAGAACACCTGTGGCCGGGCTCATTGGGTATGCGGCATAGAACTTAACTCCGGCAGCGGCACCGCCCATGGCCAACGCGTCGTTTCCAGACCAAACAGCCAGGGGTTTCTCGCCAACCGGTGGAGACTGATCGAAGAGCTTGAAATGTTCTTGGGAGTAGTCGTAACCGGCCCTGGCAACCTTTACATTCTCGTCCACCATCTCTTGGCCGCGCCGTTGGAACCGCAGCGTCAAGCTCTCCTCCAGAACAGAGAAATCGAGGCCCATCAGAGAAGCGATCGCACCCATCCCCACGGTGTTCTGGACCAACCGGTTCCTGCTACCATCAGTCAGATCGCCGACAGGCAGGCCGCAGAGATCCGCGCCTTTGTCTTCAGTTCCAGGGTTGATGGTATCGCTGTTATAGACGATGCGGGTGCCTGGTCCCATCAAACGTTGGTGACGGTCCATGGTGTCTTGATTCAGGCACATGAGCAGGTCCAGCTTATCCCCGTGGTTCTGGACTTTGGCATCGCTTATACGCATGGTTAAAAAGATGTGCCCGCCCCGGACGATGGACTGATAGGCGTTATAAGTAACCAGGTGCAATCCGCGGCGCACGATGATCCGCGCCAAAATGTCTCCGGGCGTGGCTATCCCCTGTCCAGCCTCACCGCCTATCGCCAATGCGAAATCGTAAGTTCCCAACCCCATTTGGTCCGCTCCTTGTCTGATCGCCCTCCCAGTTTTGAGGGGATTGCCAGTTATTCTCGAATCCGTTAAATCCGCCGGTCCAACGGGTCACAAATCAGGAAACCTGACCATGCGTTAATTTTATCCGTTATGTATGCTAATTGATAATTGAGATGCCTACATGTGGATGGCGCGCCCTTGCGCGCTCAACGCCGCTTCCTTGAGCATTTCCGAGATTGATGGGTGGGCATGCACCGCCCAGCCCAATTCTAGTACGGTCCCTTCCAGTATCCGCGTCATTGACAGCTCGCCTAGAAGCTCGGTGACCTCGGGGCCGATCATGTGGCCACCCAGCAGTTCTCCGTACTTGGCGTCCACCACTAATTTGACCAGGCCGAAATTTTCTCCCATGGCCAGGGCCTTGCCATTTGCCTGGACGTTAAATGTGCCCACGTTGACCTCTTTACCCTTCTCCCTAGCCTGGGCCTCGGTCAGACCGAAGCTGGCTATCTGGGGCATGCAATAGGTCGCCCTGGGCATGTAGATATAGTCCAACGGCTGCGTCTCAATGCCCGCGATGGTCTCGACGGCTACCGCAGCCTGGGCTGACGCAACGTGGGCCAGCGGCATCTTCCCATTGACGTCTCCGACGGCGTATATGCCCGCTACGTTGGTCGCCA
>VFHG01000080.1 GCA_009392075.1 SAR202 cluster bacterium | reverse complement strand
TCGTGCTCGCCATTCTCGATGTCGGGAGGCGACTCGGCAAATCGTATAACTTCTTCGGATTTTAGGCTCCTCAGATTACGCTCTTCCAACCGGGAGACCACTTCTAAGAATGAGGCGACCCGTTTAGTCGCGTCCAACGCGATCAACGGCTTTTTCGATAACGAGTCCAATTGCCCTGTGACCTCATCGTCGCCGTTCCTTCTAACGGCCGCCAATGTTTCATCTTTATCCATTCCTGGCCCCGCGTCCAGCCATCGCATGAAGACCTCTCTGTTTTCGTGCCGCTGAAAGAATTCAGGGCGGAGACCGTCCGCCGTTTCCCGGAGGTCCGGAAACCCGAGGAGCAATTGCAGGCAGTGCTCTTCCATCGGGTCGTGGTCCAATTTGGCAAAGGGCGACGTTGTCGAAGCTGCAGGGCGTTGCTGCTCCGGTCGCCGGGCACGCCTGGCCACCGACGGGCGGCTCAGAGCTGCCTTCACCGTGTCGATCGGGACACCTAGATTGTTAGCCAATAATTCAACGGCGTTCGCCTGTTGTATACCGCTGCCCAGCAGGTGAATGAAGGGAGCCGCTTCGGCTACGCACTTCGCTTTGCCTTCCGTCGAGGCGGTACCGCCTTGACTCGTTATCGCATTGATCCGGAATGTTACAGCCGGTATCGCAGACTCAACCAACTTGGTCCAATCGCTGGGCGATCGATGAATCACCTCGTCCGGATCCTGACCCGGCGGCATAACGATTATCCTAGGGTCGGCTTCCGCCGTGCTGCTCGATCCCTGGTTACTGACGGTCTTGGTCCGGAAATTCTCCAGGACGACGTCCAAGCTACGCAATGTGGCGGCCTGACCGGCGGCGTCCTGGTCCAGCGCCATGGTCATTTTCCCCGTCAGTCGTCGTATCTCATCAACCTGAAACTCGGTCAGCGCCGTTCCCATCTGGGCCACAACGTTCTTGAACCCGGCCTGATGGGCTGCGATCGCGTCCATGTAACCTTCAACGATTACAGCGCCCTCTTTTCTTACATCGGTCCTTGCCCGGTCCATTCCGTACAGCAGGCGGCTTTTATCGAACAATGCCCCTTGTGGTGAGTTCAGGTACTTGGGCTCTGAACCGTCCAAAGACCTGGCCCCGAAGCCCACCAAATTGCCGTGGGCATCGCGAATGGGGAACATCAGTCGTCCCCGGAACAGGTCATGGTTTACGCCGTCGTCACCGGCTCTGACCACGCCCGCGCTGGCCAGTTCTTCTTGCGAATATCCCTCGCGCACCAGATGGTTTTTGAGCGATTCCCCGTCGGAAGGACTGAGTCCGATACCGAAGGCTTCGATCGCTTGTTTATCCAGCCCGCGTTCTTCCAGGTATTCTCTCGTGGACGATCCCTGGGCTGATGCCAGCGTCCGCTGGAAGTAGGCCCTGGTGTCTTCGTTGATCTTATGTGCTGCTTCGTTCTGGGGGCTCTGTCCCCGCTGAGGGAGGGTGACTCCAGCTTGCTGGGCCATCTGTCGCAGAGCCTCGCCGAATTCAAGGCCCTCGGCGCGCATCACGAACGAAAGAACGTCGCCACCCGTGGCGCAGGCCCCGAAGCAACGCCAGGACTGCCGGTCAGGAAACACGTGGAATGAAGGCGTCTTTTCCTGATGAAAAGGACAGTTGGCTTTGTAGCTATTACCGGACCGCTGCAATGGTACGCGTTGAGAGACTACCTCAACAATATCCAACCGGGCCTTAACATCATCGACTGCGGTCATGCTGCGACCGCTTCGCCAATGAGCCTGGCGCCCGTTGCCCGCCCGCCTGATTCCATGGGTCGCTTCGTGGTTCCACCGCCCATCAACAGCATTGACCAATAATCACGTTGTACGCTAAACACAATCGTAATAGACTATTTTATCATATTGAGCGTGCGCTTGACAGGCAATGAGGTAGGTTCAGGAACTCTGTTCGATGACTTCGGGGCTGGAACGGTTCAGGTCAAACGTTCTGCAATATTCCGTCTGCGGTCCAACATCTCTTCCAATGAATCGGTGACGATGGCTTCCAGCCGGGCGCCCGCCATCCGTTCCATGTCGCGGTCGAAGTCCAGGTCCCAGGCCAACACCCTGGCGCCCCGTAACTGGAATTTCCGGTGTAGTTTGGTGTTGTATGAGTCGTTGGCGGGGTCGTACCAGTCTGCCTGCACCAATGGGCTGAAGATGCGAGACCGTATCGGGAAAGGGTGACGGCGAGACCAGATGTATCCCCGGACGATCTTCGCTTCGATCTTCCGGAGTTCCCATAGCGCGATCGGATTGAAAGATGCCACCAGCGTACTGTCCCAGCGGACATGACGCCGCACAACCTCCGCAACTTTGTGGGCGATGAGTCTCATGCCTTTCATGATGGCCTTCATCTCCACATTGATCAGAAAATCAGCAGGCAACGATTCAAAGACCTCGTCCAGCGTCGGTGGCTGCTCTCCTGCGAATTCAGAGGCAAACCAAGACCCGGCGTCGAGCGCCCGAACTTCATCTAGGGTTGAGTGGTTTACCGGGCCATTTCCGTTAGACGTTCGCTCGAGGCGACGGTCGTGGAACACCACGAGCTTTTCGTCCTTGCTCAGGCGGACATCCAACTCAATCCCATCGGCGCCAAGTTCCAGGGCCCTCTGGAATGCCGGAATGGTGTTCTCCGGAGCGTTGGTCACGTCGCCGCGGTGGGCGATAATCAGCGGTAAGGGCAGAGAACCGGGCGGAAAATCCCAGCGGGTGACCCGTTGAATGCTACTTACAGTTGACAATTTGAGACCTCAAGTTAAGGGGCGCGTCCACCATACTTAGGCCCTTCAATTGGTGTCAATGAAGCCAACTGAGGGTTGGGAGTAGAATGACCAAGTTATTCCGCATCACAGCAAACTTCCCAGCTACTGCACATACCTGGCTGGGAGTGGGTCCGCAATAGGGAGCATCTCATCGGGATGGGGCAATTTTCAGGGGTTAAAGGGACACTTTGGACGGTATTGCAGAACGCCGATTTCCGGCTTATCTGGTATGTCGGAAGCGTGGGCGAGTTTGGCCGCCGCATGGAGCTGCTGGTCTTGAGTTGGTTGATCCTCCAGCTGACCGACTCCTATTTCCAACTTGGCCTGGTCCTGGCCTTTAACAACCTTTCCCGGCCGATCATTTCCATGTTCACGGGCTACATCGCCGACCGTTTCCCCAGAGGCCGCATATTGATCGCGGGCCAACTGATCAATGTTCTGACGACAGCCATACTGCTTTCGGTCATCGCCTACGACTTTGAGTTGATCGAAGCCTGGCACGTCTTCCTGGCAGTGTTTGTTCAAGGTCTCACAAAGGCCATCGAAGACCCGTCCCGCCGTACCGCCATCTTTGACATCGTCGGGCAGCGGCGGTTGGTCAACGCTTTGTCTCTGGACGTGATCAGCAACAATATCGGCAAGATGACGGGGCCAATCGTCGGCGGAATAATCTTGGGCGCCGCCGGATTCACGGAAGCCTATCTGTTTTTGCTGGTGATCCATCTTTCCAATCTCGCATTGATGACCCGGCTTCGGATACCGGACTACCGAGGCCCAGCCCACCTAGAGCCCGTCATACGTAGCTTGAAGGTCGCCGTAAGCTACGCCTGGCGCAGCCCTGTTTTGGTGGGGCTGTTCTACATCACCATCGTGATGAACGCCCTGGCATTTCCCGTCCAGCAATTCATCCCGGCCATCGGCCGGGATCACTTGGGAGTTGGTGTTACGTTGGTTGGTCTGTTGGTTGCCGCCGATGGTTTTGGGCAATTAGCGGGGGCAGGAATCATGGCCATCTCCCGTGACCTGCGCTATCACGGGCGGGTGTTCGTACTGGGTTCCACGGGAGTGCTCTTAATTGGAATCATATTTGTCTGGTCGCCTTGGTACGGATTAACGTTCGGGCTGCTGACGCTGAGTGGAGTTGCCCAGTCCGGTTTCTCAACCATGCAGAGCGCAGTGACCATGCTCGCCACTCCCCACGATATGCGAGGCCGAATGATGGGCCTGCTCAGTGTGTGCATCGGGGCTGGAACGCCTTTGGGGGCGATTGAAATGGGCGCCGTGGCATCCGCAGTCTCCATCCAATTGGCAATTTCCTTGAACGCATCGGCCGGGCTGTTTCTCCTGTTGCCCGCCATGTTCATATCCCCTTTGCTCTGGAATCCTCTGGTCCAAGCCGAGTCGGAAGCGGCGGCGAATCCAGGCCCAGAACCGGACTAGAAACCGGTCTATAACCCATTTGGTGGAGACGCATAGGCAGAATGCATCTCTTGCCCGGTCCAATGGGAAGGGTTATATTCGGTTGCACTGGACCGACGACCACCGGAGCCGGCCCAAAGAAATCCTGGAGTAGACATGCAGCGGATCGTAGATTGGCCGGCCCGAATGAAAGAGGTTGCCGATTTCGTTGGTCTTGATCAGGCGGAACTGGATGTTATCGAGTCCACCCGAGATTTGGTTTTGGCCAGGGGCGAAGAAATCACGGCCGCAGTCTACGACCACTTCTTAAAATTTCCCGAAACTCGCCGATTTTTCCTGGAGGCGGGAGGCGAGGTTGACGAGCAAAAACTGGACCGGCGCAAGCACAGTTTGTTGCGCTGGCTGACTGGCTCTATCAGTTTCAAGATAGACGATGACTACCCCATCAGGCTGTTGGCCACTGGCATCGTCCACAGCCATCCCCCGTCCCACCGGGCCCACCTCGGTTCCATTCCCAGTCGGTTCATGGTCGGGTCCATGTCATACATTCAGACAGAGCTGGCCCGGATATTCCAAGAAGAAATCGAAGACCCGCGGGAAGTGATGCGGGCCTCGGTGGCCTGGAACAAATTGATGATGGTACAGCTTGATATCTTGCAAGCCGGCTATATCAATGAGACCCCAACTGAGGCAGACGGCGAAGCGCCGTCGGCGCCTAACGAATAATCAATCAGGTATTTAGGAGAAAATCCCATGGGTAAGGTGCTGGTAATCCAAGGCGCGGGCATGAATATGCGCGGAAAGGTCCAACTGGAGACCTTTGGGCCCATGACCCTGGAAGAGATGAACGAGCAAATCTTGGGTTACGCGGAGGGCCTGGGCATAGACATCGAGTTGATGCATTCGAACATCGAGGGTGAAGTGGTGAATGCTTTATACGACGCCCATGACCGGGATTTTGATGCCGCGCTGATAAACCCGGCCGGCTACACCACCACCACCGGACCAATAAAGGGCGCTATCTCTCAGGTGAAATTCCCAGTGATCGAAGTGCACGCTTCCAACCCGACCGCCAGGGGGACCGTCTCTCAGGTGCTTCCCGTCTGCAAGGGCGCGGTGTACGGCTTTGGTGTCTACGGATATAAACTAGCCTTGGAAGCGGTCAAACAGATGGCCTAAAGGCCGATATCAGGGCCTAGTCACACCGGTAACATCGGCGCTTTTCGAAGACCTCGTCATGAACGCCCTTGGCGCCGATCAGATAATCGATGACCACTCGAAGCGTTTTGCTTTCATCAACTATGTCGTACTTGTCTTTCATGGACCGGATAAAGGCCATCTGGTCCGTTCCTAATTCAACCTCGAAGGTCTGTTTCGGGTTCGCCATTTTACTGTCTCCTGAGGTTTAGACCGTCGCTAGAGTGCGGCATCTAGGACGGCTTGAGATATCTCCGCCAGCCGCGGCGTGTTGGTTGCCTCAGCCCGGAACCCGTTGGTTATGTAAGCAAAAGCCAACCCCGAATCAGGATTGGCCCAGCCGACGGATGTTCCCGAACCGGCGTGTCCGAAAGTGCGTATATTTTCGTTGCCCGGGGCTGCGGTGCGCGGGTCTCCTAGAGATAGGCCCAATGACCGTTTCACTTGCCGGTCTAGGCTGTGGTCCAGCCCCTCGGACTGCTGTTTGGTTACCGCCGCCACCGTCTCCGGCTTCAACATGGTCACGCCGTCTAACGTCCCGCCCCCGGCCATCATGGCGTAGAATCGGGCCAGTCCCCGGGCCGTGGCGATTCCACCGCCGGCAGGGAGTACTGCCGTATGGACCTCGGGTCTGTTATAGATCGTAACCTGGCTAGTACGGTCGCAATCTTCCATCGGGTATAGCTTGGCTACCCGGTCTTCCATGGAGGGGTCGATGCCCAGGTGGAATTCTTCTAATGTCTGTGGGCCGGCGATCTCTTCGCGGACGAATCGGTCGATGGGGCGTCCGTCGATTCTGCGGACGAGTTCGCCTACGACCCAACCGAAATTCCGGGGATGGTAGGCAATCACCCGGCCCGGCTTGTAGTCGAGAGGGATCTGTTCCATGGCTTCTACGGCTGCTTCCCAGTCGTGCCAGCGGTCCCAGGTCATATGGCTGGGGGTGTCGGGAAAGCCCGATTCGTGGGTCATCACATGCTTGATGGTGACCTCTTCCTTCCCTTTCTGGGCGAATTCAGGCCAGTGGGCGGCAACCGTGTCGTCCCAATCAAACTTGCCCCGTTCCCAGAGGATGTGGAGGCAGGCTGACGTCACAGCCTTGGTTGAGGAATAGAGGACAAACATGGTGTCTTCGGCCACCGGTTTACCTGACTCTTGGTTGGCCAGACCGCTGTATAAGTCCAGCACCGGCATGCCGTGCCGGTAGACCGCCAATGCCGCGCCCGGGTGGACTCCGGTCTCGATCTGTTGATCAAATAGCTCTTCTACACGCCTGAGTCCCCTGGGGTCCATCTGAGCGATTTCCGCGGCTACCACCATTCAGTTGCGTCCTTTTGAATCCAAGTCGTTATGGGCTAGACGATGTTAACTTCGGCCCGGCCCAGTCCTTCAATCACTATGGAGGCGATGTCTCCGGGTTTCACCGGCTTGGGAGACACGATACTACCGGTAATTATCACCATGCCGGCCGATAAGCCCAAGCCTTGCTCCGCCAGTTTATTGGCCAACCAAGCCAGCGGTTCCAGCGGGTGGCCCATCACATCCGAACCGTGGCCGTCGCCAACCATCTCGCCGTTGATGGTCATAGAACCGTAAGCGGCTTGAAGGTCCAAGTCCCGCCAACTGGTTACCGGGTCTCCCAGCACCACGCCGGCGTTGAAGATGTTGGCGGCGACTCCGGTTATGAACTGGACCTTTGGGTCCATCCCCGGCGTGCGCCGAATGTCAACCACTTCGAAGGCCGTACAAAGAGAGTCCACCGCCTCTGAGACTCTTCCCCGGTCATAGGGCGCTCCAGCAGCGGAGAGGTCGGCGCCGAGCCGGACCCCAACTTCGCATTCTAGGGCCAATTGCACGTAATCGGCGGCCGTAAGGGTGGTTGGCGAATGGAGGATGTTGTCTTCCAAAATTAATCCCAGCACCGGGTCGCTTGCCCCCACCGTATTTTGGAGGGCCTGAGTGGTGTAGGCCAACTTGTAACCGGCGACGGCCCCT